>DASPGK010000123.1:0-2745 GCA_035620655.1 Candidatus Krumholzibacteriia bacterium | reverse complement strand
CCGCGACGTTCTTCGCGGTCGAAGGCGTCATCTGGGCTTCGTTCATCGCGTTCCAGGTGCAAGGCGGCAGCCTCGAAGAGGAGTACCAGGACCTGGCGGTGATTTTCGCCGGCGTCACCCGCACGGACCACTCCGACGAGTTCTACGCCACCATTCGCGACTACGATTCGGCCCAGGAGTACGAAGCGAGCATCAAGAACGAGGGTCAGTTCGAGTTGTATCCCAACATCGGAAGCGAGGCGCTCGACCAGTACTTCACCGACCACCGCGTCGAAGACTTCGAGCCGTGGCTGTGGGCCTCGACCGACCGGCGTCTGCAGTACTCCGAGGTGCGCTCGGCCAGCAAGACCGCGTACCGGCGGGCCGACTATATGCTCGCGGCGGCGGCCGCCAACCGTGTCGTGAGCGCGATCTTCGCGTACGCCGCGGCGCGCAGCGTCGCCAAGCACGAGGTGGGATTGAACGTCGACGTGACCCCGCGCGGCGAAGTCGCCCTCACGTTGACGAAGGGGTTCTGATTTCCCAGGCCGGCCGGTACGATCGCCCCTCTCCGCTCCAACGGCAGCGCGAGACGGCCGCGAATGCACGTAGCAGTATGCGCAGTATCTTGATCATTCTCCTCGCCCTGTCCCTCGCGTGCGCGTCCGCCGCGCCGTCCTCCAACGAGACTCGCACCGACGCTCCCGCGGTTCCGGCGCCTTCCCCCGTGGAATCCGTCGCTCCCGTGTGGGCCATGCGCGCGTGCGATCGCGTGACCTTCGGCGCGCCCGCGGCGCTGTGCGTAGACTTCGGCGGGACCGTGTATCTGGCGGACGCGTCGCCTCCGCGCCTCTTGTCGTACACCGAGTCGTCGCAGCGCTGCGTGGAGTTCCAGACCCCGGACGAGTGGCCGGCCTTTCGCCCCTCGGACGTGGCCGTGCGCGGATTCTTCGTCTACGCCATCGACGAGCCCGACCGCGCGCTCTTGCGCTGGGACGCGAGTGGTTCCTGGCGCGACGTGCTGCTCAACTTCGAAGACATCACCACACCGGGGCGTCGCATCTCGCCCTACGGGCTCGACGTCCACGCTTCGACCGGCCGCGTGGCGGTGACCGACGTCGAGAATCACCGCGTGATCCTGCTCGACACCTATCTCAACGTGGACGTGTCGTTCGGCAACTACGGTGCTTTCGAGGGCCAGCTCGACACGCCGCTCGGAATCTCGTTCACGCCCCGGGGGGAATTGCTCGTGGCCGACAGCGGCAACGCGCGCGTGCAATTCTTCTCCGACGCGGGGACCTTCCGCCGCGCGATACCGGCCGACGGGGCGGCCTCGCCGATGCGGCGCCCGCGCCGCGCGGTGGCGACCGAAGACGGCCGCGTGCTGGTGGCCGACCCGGGCGCGGGGCGCGTGTTCGAATTCGCCCCCGACGGTGTGCTGGCGCGCGCGCTGACGCCGGAGGGAAGCGCGCGCTTCGAGCCCAGCGACGTCGCGGTGGGACGCGGCGGACGCGTCTACGTTACCGACGCCGC
This sequence comes from Candidatus Krumholzibacteriia bacterium, assembly GCA_035620655.1. Classification (GTDB taxonomy): domain Bacteria; phylum Krumholzibacteriota; class Krumholzibacteriia; order WVZY01; family JAKEHA01; genus JAKEHA01. The sequence goes on along the minus strand of DASPGK010000123.1, from coordinate 1,233 downwards.
GTCGCAAACGCTGTTCGCGTTCGATGCGGCACCCCCGGCCCGCGCAGACTCGCCCACCTCGACTACCAAGGAGCCGTGACATCGACCGATTCCGCGTGCAGTTCCACCCCCTGCTCGCCGGCTTGGTCGTCATCGCTCTCCACGCGCCGGCGGCCGCACAACCCGCCCCCGGTACCACCGTCTACGATCTCTCCACCTGGGCCGAAGCGGCCGACACGCTGCGCGGCGTGACCGCGGGCGCGCGCGTCACGCTGGGTGCCGCGTTTCTGGAAGCGGGTAGTGTGCGCGTCGAGATCAACGGCGTCGAGACGTCGCGCGATGCCTACCAAGTCAACTATCACCTCGGCACGATTCGATTCACCGACGAGGTTCCCGCCGGCGCCACCGTGATCGTTCGGTATCGGCGCCGGCCCTTTCTCATCGCGCCCGTGTACACGCTCCGGCCCGCGGACGTGTCGCCCACCGAACCCGCCGAGCAGGCCCCGGCGCGCGAGGTCGCGGTGCGACCGCGAGAGCCGTCGACCCAGCCCGACCTGGTATTCGGCGGTACCAAGTCGGTGTCCTTCTCGACCGGCAGCAACCGCGGCTCGACCCTCGACCAGTCGCTGGAGGCGACGGTCGAAGGGAAGCTCACGCCCACCATCTCGGTGCGCGCGCTGCTCTCGGACAACAACCTGCCCATCCAGCCCGAAGGCAACACCGAGGAGCTCGAGTACTTCGACCGCGTGTTCGTGGAGATCGAAGGGCCGCGCGCGCGCGCCGCGGTGGGCGACATCTCGCTCGACAATCGGACCTCGACGTTCTCTCCCTTGGTGCGCCAGCTGCGCGGGTTCTCGGGTGGCGCGTGGTCGTCGCGGGGACGCGTGACCGCGGCCGGCGCGGAGACCAAGGGGGAGTTCCGAAGTGTGACCTTCCGCGGCACCACCGGCCTGCAGGGACCGTACGCGCTGCTCTCACCGGCGCGCACCACCCTCGACGTGATCATCGCGGGCACCGAGCGCGTCTCCATCGACGGGCTGCGCGTCGAGCGCGGGCCCAACCGCGACTACCTGATCGACTACGACGCCGGAACCATCACCTTCACGCCGCGGCGCCTGATCACGACCGACACCGAGATCGCGGTCGACTTCGAGGCGACGGCGGAAAACTACTCGCGCTCGACACTCCTCGGCGGCGCGGAGCGCGTGACGCTGGGGGGCGGGGTCGCGATGAGCGTCTTGTACGCGCGCGAAT
>DASPGK010000122.1:0-5899 GCA_035620655.1 Candidatus Krumholzibacteriia bacterium | reverse complement strand
GGTTACCTGGGGCTTCGCTTCCGCCCCACGGCCGCGTGGGCCGTGGAAGCGTACGCGGACTACGAAGACCGCATCGACTCGGGCGACCGCCAGACGGTGCACGGCTTCGTGGGATACAAAGCGGAGAAAGCCCGCGCGGGCGTTCAGTACATCCGGCAGCTCCGCAAGGAGACGGGCGAAGACGTCGAATTGCAGTTCGTGAGCGCGTTCCTCACCGGTGCCATCACCGAAAAAGCCTGGCTCTTCGGTCGCGTCGATCTCAATATGGACGCCAACCCGGAGGGCGACCGGATCGCGTACATTCCCTTCGACCCAACCGCCTCCAATACGTTCATCCTGGTCGGCCTCGACTACTGGGTGCGCGAGACGGTGGGCTTCAGCCCCAACGTCGAAGTCGTGGTCTACGACGAGCCGGACACGGCCGGGCTGCCGACGCCGGATACCGACGTCATCCCCCGCTTCACCTTCCATTTCACGTTCTAGCCAGGTGCCCGCCGCGGGATCCGACGAGCAACCGCGCGCAACATGGCGCGGTTGCCGCCGTATCCCGCTTTGTGTAGTCTCCAAGTTCTTCCCGACAACCCAAAGGAGATCGCGGTGAGAACGATGGCCCTATTGACTGGATTGGTGATGATGACGTCCTACGCGATGGCCGCCACGCCGGCCGAAAGCTTGAAGCAGCTGATGGCCGAGCACTGGGAGTTCGAGATGCGCGAGGACCCGCTCTTCGCGACCCAGACCGGCGATCATCGCTTCAACGACAAGCTGCCCTCGGTCGCGGTGGCCGACGAAGTGCGCCGCGAAGCGGCCACGCGGGACTTCTTGAAGCGGCTGGAGGCGATCGACCGCGCCCAGCTCGGGGCCACGGACGCGCTCAACTACGACTTGCTGCGTCGTTCGTTTCGAAACCGGATCGGCGAGTACGAGTTCAAGACCTACCTCATGCCCATCACCAACCGCGAGGGCTTCCATACCGACTTTCCGCAGCTGCCCGATCGCGTGCCGCTCGACAACACCAAGGACTACGAGAACTACTGCGCGCGCCTGGAGGCGTGCAACGCCTACATGAATCAGTACGTGGGCGTGATGCGCGAGGGTGTCAAGGCCGGGTACGTGCTGCCGAAGGTGGTCATGGAGGGGTGGGAGACCGCGGTGGACGCCCACATCGTCGACGATCCAACCAAGAGCTTGTTGTACGCGCCCTTCGAGAACTACCCCGACGACGTTCCCGCGGGCGATCGCGCGGGCTTGACCGAACGGGGTAAGAAGGCGATCACGGGCTCGGTGGTCCCGGGTTATCGCGCGCTGCGCGACTTCATGGCCAAGGAATACGTGCCCGCGTGCCGCGACGCCATCGGCGCCTCCGCGCTTCCCAACGGGAAGGCGTTCTACGAACACCGCGTTCGCTACTACACCACGCTCGATCTCACCCCCAAGCAGGTGCACGACACCGGGCTCTCGGAGGTCAAGCGCATCCGCGCCGAGATGGACCAAGTGATCGCGAAGGCGGGGTTCAAGGGGACGTTCGCGGAGTTCCTCAACTTTCTCCGCACCGACGAGCGCTTCTACGTCGATACTCCCGAACAACTTCTCAAGGAAGTCTCGTTCATCTGCAAGAAGATGGACGGCCAGCTTCCCAAGGTCTTCAAGACGCTTCCGCGCATGCCCTACGGCGTCAAGCCCATCCCCGACTTCATCGCGCCCAAGACGACGACGGCCTACTACAACCAGCCGGCGGGAGACGGATCGCGCGCGGGAACCTACTACATGAACACGTACGACTTGAAAGCACGGCCGCTCTACGAGCTGGAAGCGCTTTCGCTGCACGAAGCGGTGCCGGGTCACCACCTCCAGATTGCAATCATGCAGGAGCTCCCCGATGTCCCCAACTTCCGGCGCTACACCTACTTCACGGCCTTCGTCGAAGGGTGGGGCCTTTACTCCGAGCGCCTCGGCCTCGAGACGGGGTTCTACGAGGATCCCTACAGCGACTTCGGCCGTTTGACCTACGAGATGTGGCGCGCGATGCGTCTCGTCGTCGACACCGGCATGCACTACTTCGGGTGGACGCGACCGCAAGCCATCGACTACATGGCGGCCAACGGCGCGCTCTCGCTGCACAACGTGACCACCGAAGTCGACCGTTACATCTCGTGGCCCGGCCAGGCGGTGGCGTACAAGACCGGCGAGCTCAAGATCCGCGAGCTGCGCGCGTGGGCGGAGAGGGAGCTGGGAGCGAGGTTCGACGTGCGCGAGTTCCACGATGTCGTCCTGTGGAGCGGTGCGGTGCCGCTGGACGTCCTCGAGGCCAACGTGCGCGCTTGGGCGGTGCGGGTCAAGAAAGGATAGCCGGTTCGTCGCGCGGACCGGCCGCAACGGCCCATGAACGATCGCGACGTCATCGTGGTCGGCGCAGGTCCCGCGGGCAGCACGGCGGCGAGCGTACTCGCGCGGCGCGGTCGCGACGTGCTGCTCGTGGATCGCGCGGAGTTTCCGCGCGACAAGGTGTGCGGCGACGGGATCCCGCCGGGCACGGTCGGTATCTTGAACGAGCTCGGCATGGCCGAGTCGCTTCGCGCCGCGGGATTCCAACCCATCGACTCGCTGCGACTGGTTTCGGCGCGCGGACGCGACTGGCGCCTGCGCTTCCGGCCGCGACACCCCGGGGCCGATTTCTTCATCGCGCCGCGACTCCGCTTCGACGATTTGCTGCGCTCGCACGCCGTGGCGAACGGCGCATCCTTCCAGACCGCGCACGTGCGTGCTCCGCTGGTCGAATCCGGACGAGTCGTCGGTGTGCGCGCCGAGTCGGAGGGCGTCGAGCGCGAGCTCCGGGCGAGAATCGTGATCGGCGCCGACGGCGCGACGTCCGCGATCGCGCGCTCTCTCGTCCCCGACAAGCCTCCCGAGGCGCACCGCGCGGTGGCGATCCGCGCCTACCTCGACGACTTCGACGCGCTGCCGCGGACGGTCGAGTTCCATTTCGGAGCGCGCTTCGCGCCAGGCTACGCGTGGGTGTTCCCCCTCGGAGAACGGCGCGCCAACGTGGGCGTGATCGTGCGCACGGACCGTTTCAAGCGGCGCGGTCTCACCATCGAGTCGCTCTTGCGCGAATTCATCGAGGGGACGGAACTGCGCGCGCGCGGGGCCCGCTTCGATTCGTTGCGGGAGGTCGCGACCTGGCAGCTTTCGCTGGCCGCTCCGGACCGCGTGCCGCGCGCGTTCGACGGCGCATTGTTGGCCGGCGACGCGGCCCGGCTCGTCGACGCGCTGACCGGAGAGGGCATTCACAACGCGGTTGTGTCCGGCAAGCTCGCGGGCGAGGCGGCCGATCGCGCGCTGGCATCCGGCCACGCGTCCCGGGCGGCGCTGTCGGCGGACTACGAGGCGCGGCTCGAAGCCGAGCTGGGTCGCTTGGTACGTCGCTCGTATCGGTACCAAAAATACATCACGGCCTACCCCCCGGTGCTCGAGGCCATGTTCGTATTGGCCGGCGCCTTCCGAGTGCGAGTGATCCGGTGGCTGGACCGCGTTTCCACCGACTTCCGGGTGGCGGAATAGGCGCTTTCGAATACCGTCGGGAATCTCGGTTACTGGAGTCCACAAGGAGGCAATATGTCACTCGAGGAACAACTTGGCTCACGATTCGTATGCAGTAAGTGTCAGACCCACGGCGCCACCGTCAAACGTATATCGGCGGCCGGCACCGGGCTTTCGAAGATATTCGACATCGAGCACAATCAGTTCGTCACGGCGTCGTGCACGAACTGCGGGTACACCGAGATCTACAACCCCGAAGTGCTGGAAGGGAAGCGACACCTTGGCTCCATCTTCGACATTCTGTTCGGCGGGTAGCGCCGCAGTCGTGGCGGCATTGATCGCCACCTCGACCTGGACGGCGGATGCCCGTGGGCAGCGTTCCTGCGCCGACAAGCGTGCGGAGTCTTGGGAAATCACGATCGCGGGTGCGAAGGAGAAGGGTGACCGGCTGGTCGTGGAAGGCATCGTCACCGACGCGGAAGGCAAGCCGGTCGCGGGCGCCATCGTATACGCGTACCAGACCGACGCCGACGGCTATTACACCCGCGAGAAGGACTCCAACCACGTGCGCTTGTGCGGATATATGAAGACCGACGCCGACGGGCGTTATCGCATTCATTCCATCCTGCCGGGCAGCTATCCCGGCAGCACCATCGCTGCCCACATCCACTACGTCGTGTCGGACGCGAACGTCGTCGAGGAGAGCTTCCTGCTCGAGTTCGAGGGCGATCGCTTCGTGACCCAGCAGTCACTCGAACGCGATCGGTCCCGCCACCAAGGACTCCCGGAGAGCTATCGCGGCATCCGCCCGCTCGAGAAGCGCGACGACGGGTCGCTCTACTGCCGCCGCGACCTCCGCGTCGACACTCGCTAGCCCGGAAACGAAGCGCGCCCCGACGATTGCTCGCCGGGGCGCGTCCACTCACGCGAAAGCGATTCACTCCTGAAAACACTACTTCAGGAGGACCATCTTCCGCATCTCGTTGAAGCCCGTGCCCTTGAGGCGGTAGAAGTACACGCCCGAAGCGAGGCCCTGGGCATTGAAGCTCACCGTGTGGTTGCCCTTCGACTTCACACCGTCGACCAGCGAGGCCACCTTGGCGCCGCGCGCGTCGAACACCTCGAGCGTTACCGGGCCCGTCGCGGGGACGACGAAGTCAATCGTCGTCTGCGGGTTGAACGGGTTCGGATAGTTCTGCGAGAGATGCGACGCATACTGCGGACCGGCGTCGCCAATAGCCGTCGGGAGGCCGTCGCTGTAGTCCATCGTCTGCGGGTCGAAACTGGTCCAGTAGTAGGTCCACAACTCGTTGGGGGCCGCGTCGGCCACCGGCGGGAACGCGCCGCGGTAGGTCGTATTCACGAAGCCCGCCAGACGCGGGCTTGCGAAGCTCGCGCTACCGATGAGCTCGGAGCCCGCCGCGGGACGCGGATCGGGTGCGTTCAGATCATTCAGGTTGTTGAGCAGAATCGTGCTCGGCAGGCGTGTGGCCAGACCGATGTTGTTCCAGCCCCCGGTGGTAAACCACGTGTCGATACCGGTCCACAACGTTTCGTCGTGGATGTGCGTCGAGCCGCTGGGCTGCAGCGTGGCCTGCACACTGGTATTGCGAATCTGCAGCGAGTCCGCGCCCGCCCACGCGATCGTGTTGACGTCGCGGATGCGCAGCCCCCACGGGTAGCCCATGATCACCGAGTTGAAGATGTTGGTCTGCGTCGAGCGGCGGAGCACGGCGCTGTACTGGTAGGTCTCCCCGAGCGGGAACGGTACTTCGGCGTTGGTGCGCTCGGGGCCGACCAGCGTGATGTTACTGAAAATCGGACGCGTGTACGGCGTCGCGGTGGAAGTGGCCGAGCCGTCGTTGTCCGACTCGAAGCCGTTCGACTCGCCGGTCGGGTCCGACTGATCGGGGTCGCGCAGGCCGAAGCCGAACTGCACGTCGCCGCGGAAACCGAAGTCGGTGTCGAACTCGTCGTCGGTGCCGCCGAAAGCGACCAGGTACGAGCAGTCCACCGTGCCGCCGAACCACTCGAACGAGTCGTCGTCCGAATAGCTCACCTGCACGTGGTCGATCTGCGTCTGTCCGCCGACCCCGCCCATGGTGAGGCCGTTGACCTCGTTGTTGGCCGCGAAGCGGAAGCCGGGGAACTCGATGCGCACGTAGCTGAACACGCCGCTGTCGTCGCTCGGATCGGTACCGCCGTAGGTCCCGCCGCCGCCGGAGCAAGAACCGGGAATGAGACCGCCCTCGATGAGCGGGTTGACCTTGTTGGTCGGAGCGTCGCCCAGAATGATCACGCCACCCCAGTCGCCGGATGCGCGCGCGCCGGGTGCGTATTGGCTCGTGAACACGATGGG
>DASPGK010000121.1:0-4467 GCA_035620655.1 Candidatus Krumholzibacteriia bacterium | reverse complement strand
GCGGCGTGCCCTGCGCGAAGATCTGTCCGCCGCGGGTCACGATGAGCGTGCCGCCGGTCGCGTCGTGGCCCTTGATGATCGTTCCGGGTTCGATGGTCAGCGAGGCGCCGGGTTCCACGTAGTAGAGACCCGTGAGCACGTAAATCGTGTCCGCGGAGAGCGTGCGGTCGAAGCCCTGGCAGTAGGGCGTTCGCACCGGCGCGCCGGTTCCGGCGCCGATGACGACCTCCGGGAGGGCGGCGCTCGCCGCGCTCGCGTAGCCGGCGATGGCGACCGCCGTCATGGTGATGAGACGCTTCATGGATGCTGTCCTCCTATTTAGAATTCGTTGCTGGTTGAAATCGACTTCACATTTCCTCTATTCTGGTAACGCCAGAAAAAACGGGGGTTGCGTGCCTGATCCGCCGTCGGCCTCCTTTCTTCTCGGCCTGCCATCCCCGGAGCTCGCCCTCCGGGGATGGCCACCGAATCTTTCCTGCGTTTGCGACCGAATGTGCAGGTTCCCTCCCTCTCAATCATTTTGGTCGGAGTAAGGCGTCAGCCTCTATAGACTGAAAGAGAGAGAAACTGCATACGTGGTTCCGACCTTGACACTCTCCCAGACCGAGCCCGTCTCACCGAAGGTGTAGACGATGTCTTCACCAATAAGATCCTTCATTGTGAACTTCAGACGCATCCATTCGTAAAACTGCTGCGTCAGCGCGAAGTCGACGATGTCGCGCGATTCTTCGAAGATGTCGTAGTCGCGCGTATCGCCCACCGCGTCCAAGCGCCGCCCGAAGCGGTTATAGAGCAGGCTCATCGACAAACCCACGTCGGGGATCGAGTAGACGAGCCCCGCGTTGACGGTATAGGGCGCCTGCCCCTGCATCGTGCGCGTCTTGGTCTCGGTGATGGGATTGCCCAAGGGATCGGTGTACGACTCCGTGTACTCGACCTCCGAGTCGACGCGCGTGTAGTTGCCCTGAACGACGAAGTTCTCGAGCTGCCGCCATGCGAAGCCCAGGTTCGTTCGAATCTCGACCTCGAAGCCGTAGTTCTTACCCTCGGGCGAGTTGAACCAGGTGCGAACGTACCGATCCGGCGAGGGCAACAACTGCTCTTCGATGGCGTCGGTCATCTCCTTGTAGAAGTAGCTGACCGCGAGCACTTCACCCGGACCCGGGAACCACTCGAGGCGCGCGTCGTAGTTGGTAATCAGCGCGCGCTTCAAGTCGGGGTTGCCGATAACACCCTGGTTGGCGTCGAAGTCGATGTACGCGACGTTGGCCATCTCGCGGAACTCGGGGCGGTTGACCGACTCGAAGTAGCCCAGGCGCACGTTCGACGTACCCGTGACCTGATAGGTCAGGTTGGCCGACGGCAGCACGTCGGTCTCGTCGATCTGGGCCGTCTGCGGGGTGGGGTCTTGCGCCGACGTCGGCGAGACCACGATTTGATTCGAGTCCTCGACGCGCGCCCCGCCGGCGAAGCGAAAGCGCTGGCCCGCGAGTCGGAACGGCGAGTCCACCATCCCGTAATAGGTGTTCAGGTCCTGGGTGCCGTCGTAGTCTCCGGTCAGCGGCGAGTACGGCAGAAAGCCGAACTTGCCGTCGCCGTAGTTCTCCGCCGCGAAGATCTCGTCGATGGGCTCGATGATGAGAATGCGATTGGGGCGGCTCAGCTTGCTGGCGTCGGTCGTGTAGGCGTCGATCTCGTAGGACCGCTCGCGCTTCAGGTACAGGTAGCCGGCTTTGATATCGGTATCGCCGATCGGATAGGTGACGTCGGCCTGCGCGCTGCGCGTGTCCTCCTCGAGCGTCGACCACGAACGGAGATTTTCGCCCAGCAGATAGTTACCGCGCGGGTCGCGCGAGTACTCCGCGAACTTCCGGTCGGGCTCCTGCGCATCCGAATTGGAATACGACGCGCGCCAGTCGAACTCGAGCTGGTTGAATTGCGGAAACACGTGGTCGCCGGCGATCTGGCCCAGGTAGAGATCGCGCTGATCCCATTCGATGGTTTGATACCGCGTCGAATCGCTCACCACTCCCGTCGACTGAACGACCTTGTCCTCGGCCGAGCGCGTGTAGTTGTTCTCGGCGCTGAACGAGTGGTTGCCCCACGGACGGTACGTGAGGTTGAGCAGCCCGCCCCACAGGTATCGGTGCTTGTAGCGCGTGCCGTCGAACACGAACAGCGGCGTGTTGCTGCGCGTTCCGTCGATGCCTTCGCCGTACGGCTCCTGGTGGAACTGTTCGACCTTGAAGTTGTTCTTGTACGTCCCCGACGCGATGAAGCCGAATTCTCCCGCGCCGGTTTGGTAGCGGTCGCCGATCGCGAGCCCGTAGGTCTGATTCATGCGCGACTCGTCGCCCGCGGTGCCCCACGTGTTGGGCAGCGCCTGCGCGAGCGCGTTGCCTTCCAGGCCCGAGGGAAGCGCGCGGCTCCCGTCGTCCTGGCCGGTCCAGTCCTTGCCGCCGCCCGGCGCGGCCTTGATGTCGGCGCGCGAGCTGATGTTGTCGTAGCCGCCCTCGATGTTGGCGGCGGCAAGGAAATCGTTGGGAAGATCCAGGGTGTTGACCTGCACCAAGCCGCCGCTGAAATCGCCCGGCAGATCCGGTGTCGCGGTCTTGAGCACCACCGTGCTCGCGATGAGCGATGCCGGCATGAGGTCGAAGTTGAAGCTCTTCTTGTCGGAGTCGGTGTCGGTACCGGTCACCGAGACCCCGTTGAGCGTGGTCGCGTTGTAGCGGTCGGTGACGCCGCGCACGAACACGAACTTGTCGTCGACGATGGACAGCCCGGTCACGCGGCGGAGCGCGTCGCTCGAGTTACCGTCGGGCGAAAGGCGAATCTGCTCCGCGCTGATGGCGTCGCCGATCACGGCCGCGCGCTGGCGGTCGGCGAGAATCGACGTCGCGGAGGTGCGCAGGCGTTCCGCCGTCACGTAGATGTCTTCGATACGCATCGCGTCGCCTTCCTCGGTCGTCATGGGCTCCAGTCGGATATCCATCGACGTGGTTTGTTCTCCGGCCACCGCCACCCCCGTCACCACCTTGAGCGCGTAGCCCGCGTACATCACGCGCAGCGAGTGCAGCCCCGCGGGAACGTCGGCGATCGAGTAGCGACCGTCGAGGTCGGTGGACCCGCCCAGCTTGGTATTCACCACGCCGACCGTCGCCCCGATGAGCGGTTCGCCGGTCTTGCCGTCCTTGACCGAACCGGTGATCGTGCCCGCCCAGGCGCCCGTGGATGCGGCGATGGCGAGCAGGAACGAGATAACCCCGGTGCGTCTCGCGGTTCCTCTCATGTCTTCGTGTCCCTCCTCACGCGTCCTCGCTTCTCGTACCGCCGCGGGCGCCCAGACACCGGCGTCGATACGTCGTATTTCCGAACGCCGGTAGTCTAGGAGTCGCGCGTGAACCTGCGGTAAAGGGGCAGTGAAAATACGACGGCGCTTGGGATTCACGGTCGATTCACGGTTCGTTTATCTCGCATTTATCCGCCCCGGCTAATCTGCCTGCGACCTCGGTTCGGTCGATGAACGCTCGCGCAATCCGCACGGCTTACCGCGACCGCACCGCAACGGCACGAAAGGACTCGAAGCCACATGAAATGGACGTCCCAGCACGTCGCCTTCGCGACCGCGCTGGCCGTGGCCCTCTCGGCTGCGGCCGTGCGATCGCAGGATGCGGCCCAGCTGAGCGAGACGGTCAAGAAGACCGTCGAGACGCATCAGCAGACGCAGAAGAAACAGGAAGAGTGGGCCGGCGAACAGGCCGAGTTGACCGCCCGCCTACGCGCCGCGCGCGCGCAGGTCGACTTCTTCGAGAAGAAGAAGGCTCTGGAAGAGAAGGAAGTGGCGGCGCTCGACAAGGGCATCGCCGAGCTCGAGCGGCGCATGGTGGAATCGGTGCGCCTGAACGAGAGCCTGATCGATACGCTCAACGCGGTGGTGACGAGGCTGGAGGCCTTCGTCGCCGACGACCTGCCCTTCCTCATGGAAGAGCGCAGGGCGCGCATCGCGGGGGTTAAGGACGCGCTCGCGCGACCCGACTACACGGGGGCCGAGAAGCTGCGCCGCGTTCTGGAGGCGCTGCAGGTGGAGGCCAACTACGGGAGCGTCGCCGAGGTCTACCAGGAGAAGATCATCGTCAACGACGAAGAGGTCCACGCCGACATGGTGCGCGTGGGCCGCGTCTCGGTGTACTGGCTCACCCCCGACGGGGAGCGCGTGGGCGAGTACGACCGCGCCCAGGGCAAATGGGTCGAGCTGGACCAGAAGTATATCGATACGATCATCGCGACGCGCGAGATGGCGCTCCGGATGCGATCGGTCGAAGTCATCGATCTGCCGCTCGGGAGGATCCAGCCATGAAGAGACTGACGATCATTGCGCTCGCGCTCACGGCAGCGTGGTCGAGTGTGGCCGCCGCGCAGGACGTTCGCGAAGCGGCCAGGAAAGCCGAAGCCGACCGCGTGGCC
>DASPGK010000120.1:0-5952 GCA_035620655.1 Candidatus Krumholzibacteriia bacterium | reverse complement strand
GAACGGCGAGAAGGTGCTCATCGGCAAGGACGACGCGTACTACGTCGTCGACGTCAAGGAAGACCAGAAGCTCGAGAAGAAGATGCCGTCGGGCGAGCTCGCGATGACGGTCGACCCGCGCGCCGAGTGGAAGCAGATCTTCAACGACGTATGGCGCTTCGAGCGCGACTACTTCTACGACCCCGGCATGCACGGTGTCGACTGGAACCGCATGCGCACGCAGTACGGGAAGCTCCTCGACGACGCGGTGACGCGCTGGGACGTGAACTTCGTCATCGGCGAGTTGATCGCCGAGCTCAACGCGTCGCACACCTACCGCGGCGGCGGCGACGAGGAACAGGCCCAGGAGGTCGCGGTCGGCTACCTGGGCGTGGACTGGGAGCTCGCGAACGGCGCCTACCGGATCAAGAAGATCATCCGCGGCGCCGCGTGGGACACCGAAGTCCGCTCGCCGCTCGACATGTCGGGCATCGACGTGAACGAAGGCGACTACGTGCTCGCCGTCAACGGGCGCGCACTCGACGCTGCCAAAGGTCCGTGGGCCGCGTTCGCGGGCCTCGCGAAGAGACCCGTCGTCCTCACCGTCAACTCGAAGCCGTCGACGGACGGCGCGCGTTCGGTGCTGGTCGAAACCCTCGATAGCGAGACGAGACTCCGCCATCTCGCGTGGATCGAGGGCAACCGCAAGCGCGTCGACGAGGCGACCGGCGGCAAGATCGGCTACATCTACGTGCCCAGCACCGGGCGCGACGGGCAAACCGAGCTCGTGCGCCAGTTCGCGGCCCAGTTCGACAAGCAGGGATTGATCGTCGACGAGCGCTTCAACAGCGGCGGTCAGATTCCCGATCGCTTCGTCGAATTACTGAACCGCAAGCCGCTCGCGTTCTGGGCCGTGCGCGACGGGCGCACGTGGCAGTGGCCGCCCATCGCGAACTTCGGTCCCAAGGTGATGCTGATCAACGGCTGGAGCGGTTCGGGCGGCGACGCCTTTCCCGACTACTTCCGCAAGGCGGGCGCGGGACCGCTCATCGGGACGCGCACGTGGGGCGGTTTGATCGGGATCACCGGCGCGCCGACGCTGATCGACGGCGGCCAAGTCACCGTGCCGACCTTCCGCATGTACGACCCCGACGGCACGTGGTTCAAGGAGGGCTACGGTGTGGACCCCGACATCGAAGTGCCCGAGGACTACGGCCAGCTCGCGAAGGGTGTCGACGTCCAGCTCGAGCGCGGAATTCAGGAAGTGCTTCGCTTGCTCGCCGCGAGCCCGTCACCGATGGTGAAGCAGCCGGCCTTCGAGAAGCGGTAGGGCCCGCGCCGTCTGGCGACGCCGGTCCTCATCCGGAGTGGATGATTGTTTATCGCCAGTGTGGGAGTTTGGGGATGAATTCACAAGCCCACCACAACGGCGGGGTGCGATGACGCGCTCACCACGGATTCGTCGCCCATACCGATAATTCCGGGATCATCGCGCGGTCGTCGAGTTCGAGTACCGACTTGATCGCGTGCGCGATCTCCATCGGCGTGAGCTTGTTGGGCGGCGCGGTGCGCTCCTTGCCGTCTTCGCGCCCGAACGCCGTGGCGACTTCGCTGGGGGCGATCAGGGTCACGCGGATGTTGTGCTTGCGCAGTTCCGCCTGCCAGCACTCCGTCATCCCGCGCAGCGCGAACTTGGACGCCGCGTAGACGGTGCCGCCGGCGAAGCCCTTGAGCCCCGCGGTCGAGCCAACATTGATAATGTGCCCGCGGGACTTCTGCGCCTTGAACATGGCCGCGGCGCGCGCGCCCATCAAGGCCGCGCCGTAGACGTTCACGCGGAAGATTTTGTCGAACTCCTCGAACGTCACCGATTCCATGTCGGTGAACTCGCCGATGCCCGCGTTGTTGATCAGGGCGTCGAGCCCTCCCAGGCGCTCGCGCACCGTCTCGAAGGTCCGATCGACGTCGCGCGGACTGCCCGCGTCCGCCACGATGGCGACGGCACCGATCGCGTTCGCCGTCTTGTGTAGGCGCTCTTCGTGGCGAGCGGTGATCGCAACGCGCGCGCCGGCTTCCACCAGGACCTGAGCCGCGGCCTTGCCGATGCCCAGGCTCCCGCCCGTGACGAGAATTCTCGCGTCTTTCAGATTCATCGCACACCCCCGTGTTCACGCCGCGCCTGCGGCGCGGTGCTACCCCGCCTCGGCCACCAGGTCGCGGAAGTTCGACAGCGAGACCAGCTTGAAGTCCTCGCGGTGCAGCCGCGGGTCGTCCTGGATCTCGATGCGCATGCGGTATTGCTTTTCGAGCGAGTCGAGCATGCCGGCGCGCTGCTCTTCCAGAAACACGCCGAAGGAGGTGTTGACGCGCAGCTGCACGCGGCGCTCCTTGGTGCGTTGCCCGATGCGGTGAATCTGCCGCTCGACCTTGTTGGCCAGGGTATCGAACGAGAGTACCTTGCCGGTGCCGCGGCAGTACGGGCACTCCTCGCTCAAGAAATGCAGCAAAGACGGCCGCACCCTCTTGCGACTGATTTCGACCAGTCCCAGGTCGCTGATCGCGAACGCCTTCGCGCGCGAGCGGTCTCGCCGCAAATGATTGCGCAGCTCGGTCAGCACTTTCTTCTTGTTGGCCTCGCTCTCCATGTCGATGAAGTCGATGACGATGATGCCGCCGATGTCGCGCAGGCGCAGCTGCCTGGGCACCTCGCGCGCCGCCAGCAGGTTGGTCTCGAGGATGGTCTCCTCCTGGTCGCGCTTGCCGACGAAGCGCCCCGTATTGACATCGACCACGACCATGGCTTCGGTCTGGTCGAACACGAGGTAGCCGCCCTTCTTGAGCCACACCTTGCGCTCGAGCGTCTTATCGATTTCGTTCTCGATGTTGTACTTTTCGAAGATGGGCGACTTATCGCGAAACAACAGCGTGCGCGAGGCGAGCTCGGGGCTCACCTGTCGCAGGTGACGGACCAGCCGGCGATACTCGCGCTCGTTGTCCATCCAGATTTTATCGATGTCCTCCGCGATCAAGTCGCGCACCATGCCGACCACCATGCCGACTTCCTCGTGCACCAACTCGGGCGCCTGCGCCTTTTCGGCGCGGCGGCGGATTTCCTGCCAGAGTTTGTGCAGATAATTGATATCGGCGACGATCTGCTTGTCTTCCACGCCTTCGCACGCGGTGCGCGCGATGACGGCGCAGTTGGGCGGCTTCTTCTTCGAAATGAGCGTGCGCAGACGCGCGCGCTCCTGCCGGGACTCGATACGCCGCGAGATGCCGAGGTAGTCGCTGTTGGGCATGTAGACCACGTGACGACCCGGAATGGAGATCTGCGTGGTGAGGCGCGGGCCCTTGGTGCCGATGGCCTCCTTCGTCACCTGGACCAGGACCTCCTGGCCCTTGGTCAGCATCTTCTCGATGGGCTGAACGACGGGCCGGTCGCGCGGCTCGCGCCGCCCCCCGCCTCCGCGGCCCCCGCGATCGTCGCGACCTCGTCCGCCGCCGCGCCGGTTGTCGCGCCCGTTACGATCGTTGCGGTCGTCGCGGTCGTCTTCGTCGTCGCGACCGCGGCCCCGGCCGCGGCGCCCGTGGTCATCGTCGTCGTCGACGTCGACGTCGCTTTCCATCGACTCGGTGTCCGGCACCAGGTCGCTCGCGTGGAGGAACCCCGCCTTCTCGTAGCCGATGTCGACGAACGCGGCCTGGATGCCGGGGAGAATCGCGTTCACGCGACCCAGGTAGATGTCGCCCACCAGGCGCCGCGTGGCGGCGCGCTCCACCATGAACTCGACCAGCTCGCCCTCTTCGACGATGGCGGCCCGGACCTCCTGCGAGGTCGAATTGATCAGAACTTCTTTCATACGCTTGCTTGCACGACTCCTTCGTCGAGCGGAGAAACCAGCCGGTCGCCGCGGGCCACGAATTGTGCGAGACGCACCACTTTGATGGGCACGCGAAACGACTCGGGGTCTCCGATCGCGGCCGAGACCACGTCCTCCGGGGTGACGATGCGACCGTTTTGCATGGTCGACGTGTAGCGGATGCGGAGCGCGTCCTGCGATCGAACGACGTCCGCCTCGCTGACCCGGGGTTCGGTCTCGGCGTGGTTGTTGTTGAGGAACCGATTCGAGATGCGGCTG
Organism: Candidatus Krumholzibacteriia bacterium; assembly: GCA_035620655.1. GTDB lineage: Bacteria > Krumholzibacteriota > Krumholzibacteriia > WVZY01 > JAKEHA01 > JAKEHA01. Next base: position 1,834 of record DASPGK010000120.1, on the reverse strand, counting down.
GAAACGGCGTCCGCGTCCGTCCCGGCGTCGTCCGCCGCGACGGATACTTCGAGCGATACGGCGCTCATGTCCGACGCGAGCTTGGGCGTGCGGTCGTCGATCGCGACCACGCGCCGGATCACAAGCCCTTCGGGCAGTTTTTCGTTCACGGCGGCCGCGAAGCCGTCCATCACGGCGGAGGACGCATCCTCCATGGTGATGTCCATGTACTCTTCGCGGCTCTCCCACCCGGTCCGCAAAGGCGGACCGAAGGACATGCGCATGTGCGGGTGGAACCCTTCGCTCCACGCGACCGGAACTGCGGCCGCGGCGAAGGCGCGCTCGAACATGCGAACGACGTCCTTGTGGGACGTAAAGCGAACCGTTCCCAGCTTCTCGAACTGGATCCTGATTTTCACGCTGTGCGCGGCACAACCCGCGCGTTGTTGTTTCAAGCGACCCGAACCGCCAGGGCCCTCAAAAGAGCCGTTCGGCAGTCGCGCGCGCGAAGCCCCTTGGAACCGTCAGGCGACGGCGGTGTCTTCGAGCACGGACTTGTCCAGGTCCGACGCCATCGGGATCGGATACTCGCCGCTGAAGCACGCGTTGCAGAATCGATCCGGGTCGTCCACGACCGAGCGAAGGTCCGCGATGGTCAAGTACTCGAGGCTTTCGACCCCGAGGTACTGGCGGATGCCTTCGACGGACGTCGACGACGCGATCAGCTCGCTTCGCGACGGCATATCGATCCCGTAGAAGCAGGGGAACTTGACGGGGGGAGACGCGATGCGCAGGTGGACTTCCTTCGCACCGGCCTTTCGGAGCATGACAACGAGTTTCTTCATCGTGGAACCACGGACGATCGAGTCGTCCACCACCACCACCCGTTTTCCCTTGAGCACACCGTCCACCGTGTTGAACTTCAGCCGGACCGTCCCATCACGGAGACGCTGGCTGGGCTGGATGAACGTACGCCCGACGTAGTGGTTCCGAATCAGCCCGATCTCGAACGGAATGCCCGAGGATTGAGCGAATCCCAAACTCGACGTATTGCTCGAGTCCGGCACAGAGATGACGATGTCGGCGTCGACGGGATGGTTCTTGGCCAGGACCACGCCCAGCTTGCGACGAACCTTGTCGACGTTTTCCCCGAACACCTTGCTGTCCGGACGCGAGAAGTAGATGAACTCGAATATGCACTTCGCCTGCTGCTGGGGTTCGAACGCCTTTCGAGACCGAATCCCCCGCTCGTCTACGATGACGAGTTCCCCTGGCTCGATGTCTCGAACGTATTCGGCGCCGATGATGTCCAGCGCGCAGGATTCGCTGGTGATGATGGTCGCATCACCCTTACGGCCCAAACAGAGCGGCCGGAACGACTGCGGGTCGCGAACGGCGATGAGTGAGTCCTTCGTCAGTAGGAGGACGGAGAACGCACCCCGCAGCTGCTGCACCGCGTCGACGATCATGGAGTCGAGATCCTCTTCCTTGCTGCGCGCGATGAGGTGGAGAATGACCTCGCTGTCCATCGTGGTATTGAAGATGGACCCCGACGCTTCCATGTGCTGGCGAAGCTCGCGGGCGTTGACGAGGTTTCCGTTGTGCGCGAGGGCGAGTTTCCCGACCCGGCAGTCCACCAAGAGCGGCTGGATGTTCGCCACGCGTGGCAGGCCGGTCGTCGAATAGCGGTTGTGGCCGACGGCGGCATTTCCCTTCAGCCGAGCGATGGACTCCTCGTCGAACACCTGTGCGACGAGTCCCATCCCTTTGTGCTCGTACATCCGGTCGCCGTCGGTGGATACGATGCCGGCGCCCTCTTGACCGCGGTGCTGCAGGGCATACAGACCGAGGAACG
>DASPGK010000119.1:0-9069 GCA_035620655.1 Candidatus Krumholzibacteriia bacterium | reverse complement strand
AGCACATCGCCCCCCACTCCATCGAGATGGCGGCGATGTGGGCCGTGCTGACGCGCCTGGAGCAGCCCAAGAAGGCCCAGCTCAACCTGCTCCAGAAGCTGAAGCTCTACGACGGCAAGACGATGCCCGGGTTCACGGAGGAGAACGTCAAGGAGCTGCAGAACGAGGCGAAGCGCGAGGGCCTCGATGGGATCTCGCCGCGCTACATCCAGGACAAGATCTCCAACGCGCTGGTGAGCGACGAGGCCGACCGCTGCATCAACCCCTTCATGGTCCTCAACGAGCTGGAGTCGGGGCTGCAGCACCACTCGCTGATCAACTCCGACGAACTGCGCAAGCGCTACCGCGACCTGTTGGCCCAGGTCAAGGACGAGTACGAGGATATCGTGAAGAACGAGGTCCAGCGCGCCATCTCGGCCGACGAGGACGCGATCACCAAGTTGTGCGCGAACTACGTCGACAACATCAAGGCCTACACGCAGAAGGAGCGCGTCAAGAACAAGTACACGGGCGAGGACGAAGAACCCGATGAGCGCCTGATGCGGTCGATCGAAGAGAAGATCGGCATCCCCGAGAATCGCAAGGACGACTTCCGGCGCGAGATCATGAACTACATCGGGGCGCTCGCGATCGACGGCAAGACCTTCGACTACAAGACCAACGCGCGTCTGCAGAAGGCGCTCGAGCTCAAGCTGTTCGAGGACCAGAAGGACTCGATCAAGCTCACCAACTTGGTGTCGAGTGTGGTCGACAAGGAGACGCAGGCCAAGATCGATATCGTCAAGCAGCGCTTGATTCGCAACATGGGTTACTGCGACATCTGCGCGACCGACGTCTTGAACTTCGTGGCCAGCATCTTCGCGCGCGGCGACGTCAAGCGATCGAGCTAGCGGTCCGGGAGGCGCGTATGATCCAGCGCATCGACCGGGACCTGAATCGGTTCCGTCAGGTGGTGCGGGGCATCGTCAAGAAAGAGCTCCGCAAGTTCATGGTGACGGGCGAGCTGGTGGGGCGCCAGGGACGCGACTACGTCTCCATTCCCATCCGGCAGATCGAGATTCCCACGTTTCGCCACGAAACACGCCGCTTCGGCGGGGTGGGCCAGGGTGACGGCGATCCGGGGACCCCGATCGGCCAGGCGGAAGGCGACGGCAAGGGGCCGGCCGGGGACGCACCCGGCGACCACATGGTCGAGGTCGAAGTGGCGCTGGCCGAGCTCGCCCGCATCATGGCCGAGGAACTCGAGCTCCCCAACATCAAGCCCAAGAGCAAAGACGTCATCGAGGCCGAGCACGGCAAGTTCACCGGCATCCACAAGAACGGCCCCGAATCGCTGCGCCATTTTCGCCGCACGTTTCGCGAGGCCCTGAAGCGCCAGATCGCGTCCGGCGCGTACGACTTCGCGCACCCCGTCATCGTGCCCATCAAAGACGACAAGCGCTACCGCGCGCGCAGGACCGTCCACGCGCCCGAGACCAACGCGGTCATCTTCTATCTCATGGACGTGTCCGGGTCGATGGGGGACGAACAGAAGGACGTCGTGCGCAACGAATCCTTCTGGATCAACACCTGGCTACGCCACCAGTACAAGGGCGTGGTGACGCGCTTCATCGTCCACGACGCGGAGGCGCGCGAAGTCGACGAGCATACCTTTTTTCACACGCGCGAAAGCGGCGGCACGCGCATCTCGTCGGCCTACCAGCTGGCGGCCGACCTGATCGAGTCCGAGTGTCCGCCCAGCGAGTTCAACGTCTACCTGTTCCACTTCTCGGACGGCGACAATTGGGGCGGCGGCGATACCCAAGTGTGCGTGAAGCTCCTGAACGAGCGCCTGTTGCCGGCCGCGAACCTGTTCTGCTACGGCCAGGTGGCGAGCCCGTATGGCAGCGGAGCCTTTATCAACGATCTGGGCGGCGCCTTCAAAGGCATTGATAACGTGGTTCTAGCGGAGATCAACAGCCGCGACGAGATCTACGATTCGATCAAGAAATTCTTGGGGAAGGGGCGGTGAGCATGTCGGTCATCGAGCAAGAGCAGCTGACGTCGCTGATCGGCGAGATCGAAGACTACGCGCGGGGCTACGGTCTCGACTTCTTTCCCGTGATCTTCGAGATGCTGGACTACGAGGAGATCAACATGATCGCCTCGTACGGCGGCTTTCCGACCCGCTACCCGCACTGGCGCTTCGGTATGCAGTACGAGTACATGCAGAAGAGCTACGGCTACGGGCTGCACAAGATCTACGAGATGGTGATCAACAACAACCCATGCTACGCCTATCTCCTGAACTCCAACCAGATCGTCGACCAGAAGCTGGTGATCGCGCACGTCTACGCCCACTGCGACTTCTTCAAGAACAACGCCTACTTCAGGAACACCAACCGCCGCATGATGGACGAGATGGCGAACCACGGCAACCGCATCGCGGACTACATGTCGACCTACGGCCGCGACGTGGTGGAGGACTTCATCGACGTGTGCTCGTCGCTGGAGAACCTGATCGATCCCAACGCCCTGTTCGAGCCCGACGAGCGGCGCGAGGAAACCGCGTCGGAGGAGGTGTCGCCGGCGCGCGACGTCGCTCGTCTCAAGAGCAAGTCGTACATGGACCCGTACATCAACCCTCCCGAATACTTGGAGCAACAGCGTCGCGCCATGGACGAAGCGCGCGCGAACAAACAGTTTCCGGCCCGGCCGGCCAAGGACGTCCTGCGCTTCTTGATCGAGTACGCGCCCCTGCCCAACTGGAAGCGCGACATCCTGTGCATGATTCGCGAAGAGGCCTACTACTTCGCGCCCCAGGCCCAGACCAAGATCATGAATGAGGGCTGGGCGTCTTACTGGCACGAAAAGATCATGACCCAGAAGGCACTGTCGGCGAGCGAGCTGGTCGACTTCGCCGATCACCACTCGTCGACGCTGGCGGTCCACCCGGGTCACCTGAATCCCTACAAGCTCGGCTACGAGCTCTATCACGACATCGAGCGCCGCTGGGACACGGGGCGCTTCGGCAAGGAATACGACGAGTGCGACGACATCGCGCGCAAGGCGGCCTGGAGGCGGGACACGGGCGAGGGGCGCGAGAAGATCTTCCAGGTGCGCGCGATCTACAACGACATGACGTTCGTGGATGAGTTCTTGACCGAAGAATTCTGCCACGAGCACAAGCTGTTCACGTACTCGCTCAATGAGCGCAACGGGCGCTACGAGATCGCGGACCGCGATTTTCGCGCGGTCAAGGAGAAGCTGCTGTTCCAGCTCACCAACCTCGGCCACCCCTTCATCGGCGTCGTCGACGCGAACTTCGACAACCGCGGCGAGCTATACCTCAAGCACCGTTTCGACGGAGTGGAACTGCGCGCGGATTACGCCAAGGCCACCATGGAAGCGCTGTACCGGGTGTGGACGCGTCCCGTACACGTGCAAACCACGGTGGGCGAAGCCACGGTGGTTCTCACCTACGACGGATCGACCCACCGCGAGCGCGCACTCTCGCCCGCCGACGCGGCCTAGGCTTACCCGAGGGCGCGCCCATCGCGCGCTCGTGCCGCGCAGCGCACTACTCGTCTTGCTCCGAAAACACCTCGGCGGTGAACGACTGCAGGCGAACCCCTTCGTCTCGCCACGCGTCCGGGGCGAGGCCGGCCTTGGCGCACACTTCGGAGAGGAACTCCGCGCGCGACCAGCCGAATTCCACCGCGACCTGGGGCAGGAGGAGCCCGCGACGACCCCGCGCGGCGATCACGAGCCCGTGCCGACCGATCTCGATCTCATCCACGTCCTTGACCGTTGCGAGCACCGAGAGGAGCGAGATCTCGATCACGAGCGTGCGCAGGTCGTCGGCGCGCACGGCGGGAAACCGGGGGTCGGAGAGCGCGGCCGCGCGCGCGACGTCGGGAACGAGCACGCGCAGCGGGGCATCGGGCTCGATACGGCCGATGCACCCGCGCAGGCGTCCGCGCTGGTGGAGCGTCACGAACGCCCCGCGCAGCTCGGCGAGGACGGGCAGCGCGTGATCCACCGCGGCGGCGTCCGAATGTTGCTCGGGGTCGACGGCCGAGCCGATCGCGTGGCGGGCGATCGCAAGCAGCGTTCGTCGAGACACGAAGTCGATGGTCATGCGGGCAGCCTCGAGGACGCGGTGACGACGGCCGACGCGTAGCCGACCACACGGGTGCGGTCGCCGGTGACGTCCCCGGAGTTGATCCGGGCGAGCACGCGGCAGCGCCGGTCCGACCACGTGTTCGCGGCGACCAGGGAGGCCACCACCGGGCCCGCACCGCAGGCTTCGCAGCGACCGGCGCGAACACCCTCGTAGAGGCGCTCGGCGTCGCCGGTTGCCAGCAGCTCGCAGAACGCGGTGTCGAGACGCACCGCGTCGTCGTACGAATAGAAATGCGAGAGGTCGGAGCTCGCGACGATGAGCACTCGCTCGCGCTCCGCGGTCTCCGCGAGGGCGCGTCCCAGCTCGGCGCACGCACCCCAATCCTGACTTCCCATGACTACGGGCACGATGCGCGGGCTTCCGCACACGCGCTGCAGGAAGGGCAGCATGACTTCGAGGCCGTGCTCACCGCGCGCGTGGCGCGGCGCGACGTGTCCGCGGTCAGAGATACGAATGGTCGTGGTGTTGGCGGCGATTCGACGCGCGGCAGCGCGGTCGACCTCCAGCACACCGAGCGGGGTTTCGTACCCGTCGCCGTCGTACACCGACGTGAAGTCGAACGCATCCACGTGTGACGGTCCCACCAAGACGACGGTGTGGAACGAGTCGTCGAGCAGCGCGAAGGCGCGCGCGGCGACCGCGCCGGAGTACGTGTATCCCGCGTGCGGTGCGACGAGCACGCGCGGGCGTTCGATCGTTCCGGGGCGCTCGGCCGCCGCGCCGGCCAGGAGTGCATCGACCGTGCGCGCGAGTACGTTTGGATCTTCGGGGTAGAACATCCCGGCCACCGCGGGTGTGCGCACCGATCTCGATGAACCCATGCTACCTCCGGGGCGCGACGCGCAGTCGTCGCAGACGGTCCGCCAGCGCCTCGACGTCGTCCGCAGCCAGCTCCGATATCGCGCGCGACGAGCGGCTGGTGACGATCCACGCCGCCGCCTCGCCCGCGCGCGGCCGTCCGCGCAACTCGTCGAGAATCGTATCACCGTCGCCGGCGATCACAAGGGTAAAGGCCGGCGGTTCCAGGTCGTTCGGCGTACCGTCGACCACGGAGCGGTAGCGCAGCGTGCGCAGGGCTCGCACGAAGTCGGTGGCGGCATCGGGGTCAATGCGACCCAGGGCCGGGTTGGGCAGCGCCCACGCGTCGCCGGCGCGCACCAGAACGGCCGAGGTATCCGGCGTCACGACCTGGATGCGCCGCGCGCGACGCGGGTCGAACTGCAGCAAACGCCGGTCGCGGAGACGCGCGGGGGAGGCGTCGAGGGCACTCGCGACATCCCCGTGCACATCGATCACACGCGACTCTCCGTCGGTACGAGCCCAGTACGAACTGTCGGAACGCGCGGCGAAGCGAATCGTCACCGCGGGCGCGGGGGCGCGCTTGTGAAAGGTGACGCTTCCGCTCGCGTGCGCGAACGCGCCCAACGTGTCCGCCGGATCGACGAACGCGCGCACCCGCATGCCGCGAAATCGGCGCAAGTGGGCCGGGACCTCGACCGAGTCGCCGGCGACGGTGTCGCCCGCGACCACCGTGAACCACGCGTCGGCTCTGTGTCGCGTCCATCGCACCGGCGCCTCGCCGTCGCGGCGTACGGTGAAGGCCTCGACTTCGCCGGGGTCGAAGCGCACGAGGTTCTGGTCGCGAAACGCGTCGGTGGGAAGTGCGGCCGCGCTCACGAGCGCGGGTGGAACCAGCACGATGTCACGGTCGTCGCGGCGCGCGTACGCAAAGGCGCCGTCGACGGTGTGGGCGCCCAGCTCCAGGTAGGCGAGGGTGTCGCCGGCCGCGCTGACGGTCACGACGGCGACCGGGGGTGACAAACCGAAGCGCGCGTCGTCGTCGGTGGGACCGAGATTGCGCTCCACATAGGCACGCGCGAGCGCGTCGAGCAGCGTGGCCACGCGCGAGTACTCGGCCGCGTCGTGCACGGGCTCGACCACTTCCCAACGCGTGCCGCGCGCCTCGAGGAGCACGCGCGCTCCGGGACGCACGATCTCGACGCGGTCGACCGACGCCGCGAAGGGCGGGAAGAGGCGGCGCGCGTGGTCCATTTCTCGCTCCGCCGCCCGGCGGCGCGGCAACTCGAGCAGCGCGAACGCCGCCACGGCCGCGGCCGCGAGCACGAAGAGGACGCGCGAGGTGCGCGAGAGCGTCATAGCCGGCGGCGGCGCGCCACCACCACCGCGCCCGTCACGATGGGTGTGAGCGGGAGCAAGACCAGGCACACGAGGAAGACCATGCGCCCCTGCCGCTCGGTGATGTAGACGCTCTCGCCCAACGGGCGCCGCGGGCGAATACGAATCATGTTCTCGTCTTCGGATAGGAACGCGATTGCGTTCAGAAAGAAGTCGGAGTTGCCGAGCACGTTGTACATCGTGTTGCCGGCGAAATCCGAGTCACCCACCAGGACCACGCGGCTCTTGCCGCTGCCGGCTCCGACTCCGGCGGGGGAGAGCGGAGTGCGCGTGGCCGCGGCGGCGATGGGAAGCGGGCCGGCGATATCGGCGCCGTCGCGCGTCGCGCGCCCGATCGCGAAGCTCTCCATGTCGACCTCGCCCCACGCGCGGTCGTCGGAGATGCACAGATAGCGCGCTTCGAGTCCGGCCACCACCGAGTCCTCGGCGATCACGACCGGGCGCGCGCGAGGGAACATGGTCACGTAGTTGAAGTCGCGCGTGATCGGGTGCGATTCGTAGCGCCGAACCTTGGCCACGGTGGCGTCGAAAGAGCGGTCGCCGGCGTCGAGCGCGAGCTCGTCCAGCACGACCGCGTCGACCAACCCCAGGTGATAGCGCGCGAAGAGCTGCGCAAGCCGCGGTACTTCGACCCGGGGGTCGATCAACGCGAGCAGCGAGCCGCCGGCGTCGAGGTAGCGCCGGACGGCCGTGACTTCCTCGGCGAAGTAGTCTTGGCGCGGGCCCGCGAGGACGAGCACCGCGCAGTCGTCCGGCACCGGCGCGCCGCCCATGAGCGAGGCGGCGCGCACCACATAGCCCTGGGATTCGAGGCCGTGCCGCACCGCCGAGTACCCCTCGCGGTCGGAGACCTGGGGGTCCTTCTCGCCGTGTCCCGTAACGAAGTACACCGCGCGCGTTCCCGTTCGCGTGACGGAGAGAATCGCATTGGTCAGGCTCTCCTCGTCGACGGTGCGGACGACGCGCCGGGCGTCGTCCGCCTGCACGACCACCTCGTCGAGCGACGCGCCCAGGCGCCGCGCGAGATCGGGCTGGCGGTCGGGATCGACGACGGAGGCGCGAAAGCGATGCGACCGGCCCGCGTACAACGCAAAGAGATCCTCCGCGCCGTCGCGCCGGGCGGAGGCCTGTCGGAAGAATCCCGTCACCTCGACGTCGCGGTCGAGCGAATCGAGCAGCGCCGTGGTCTGCGGCGAGAGCGTATGACGATGGTTGCGCGTCAGATCGAAGGTGTGCGAGCGGCGCATCGACGTCGCCTGGACGACCACCAGGATCGCGGCCAGGAATAGGGTTGAGAGAAACGCGTCCGCGCCCCGGCGCGATTCGCGCCGGCCGAGGAACGCCGTCACCGAGCGCGCGTTGGCGGCGCCGGCGGCCACCAGCATGGCCGCACCCAGCGCGGCCGGGATTCCCCACGCGCGCGCGTCGGCGCTCCCCATCGCGAAGAACAGCGCCGCGACTGCGAACAGCGCGAGCCCCACTGCGGCGACGACGCGCCAGACCAACGTGCGCGAGGAAGTGCGGTCGACCGGAGGGGTGTGCATGCGCCCGTCAACTCCGCCAGCGCGCCGAATCGAGCACGCGCGCGCACAGGAAGAGGAAGAAGACGGTGAGACCGAGATAGAACACGAGGTCGTTGGTATCGATGACGCCGCGCGCGAAGCCGTCCAAGTGGTGGACCAAGGAGAGTTGTTCGAGGACCGCGCCCAGTGTGGTCGAGACGAACGGGGTCGTCCAACCGATGATCAGAAACAGGAGTCCGCACCCGAAGGTGGAGGCCGCCGCCACCATCTGACTGTCGCCCAGGGACGAAAAAAAGGTCCCCATCGCAATGAAGGCGACGCCCAACAGAAACACGCCGAGGTATCCCGAGACGATGGGCCCCGGCTCGGGGTTGCCGAAATGATAGAGCAGCGCGGGGTAGGGGAGCGTCATGGCCAGCATCACGAGGTACACGGTGACCGCCGCCCCGAACTTGCCGAGAATCACGGCGGCGTCGGAAACCGGATAGGTGAACAGCAACTCGGCCGCGCCGCTGCGACGCTCCTCGGCGAAGAGACGCATGGTGACGAGGGGGAGCAAGAGGAGCAGCACGGTGCTCAAATTGCCAAGCAGCGGTTGCATCACCGAGGCGGTCAGGCTCAGCGAACGCGACTGCACCGGGTTGTGCATGGCTTGCATCGACGCCAGGTTGAAGTAGCCCAGCAGGTTGTAGAAGAAGTATCCAGCCAGCAGCAGGAAGATCGTGATCACGGCATACGCGACCGGCGACTGGAAATAGTACGCAATCTCCCGGCGATAGATGGCGAGCACCTTGTGCACGCTACTCCTCCTTCGTCACGAGTTCGAGGAATACGTCCTCGAGGGTCGCGGTGGCGACGGACATCGAGCGCAACCCCATTCCGGCGCGCACCAACGCGTGCGCGATCGCTTCGCGCGGGTCGGCTCCCTCGGCCGCCGTCACCCGCACGCGCGCGTCGCCGCTGGCCGCGGGCGGGAGCGCTTCGACCGACGCGACGCCCGGCGTTTGCCGCAGTAGATCCGAGACAGTAGCGGCACTCGCGCGCGCCTCCACGTCGACGCGCAGCGCGGTCGCCCCGTGCGCGCGCAGGTCCTCGGGGCGCGCATCCGCGATCAATCGGCCGCGGTGGATAATGAGCACGCGCCGGCACAGCAGGTTGACCTCGGGCAGGATGTGCGTGCTCAAG
>DASPGK010000118.1:0-6250 GCA_035620655.1 Candidatus Krumholzibacteriia bacterium | reverse complement strand
GATCGTCCCGCGTCGCCAAGCGCAGCGGCCAACTCGGGCAGACCCGCCTTGTCGGTAACGCTGATCAGCGCGGTACGATTCCGAGCCGACTTGCTCACAGGTACCTCGCCACGTTTCGGCCCGGGAACAACAGGTCGTGCGCTTCTTTGTAGCGCGCGATGGTGCGTGTCACCACGTCGCCGGGCAGCTCGGGTCCGGGCGGGTTGTGGTCCCACCCGCTCGCGTCCAAGTAGTCGCGCACGAATTGTTTGTCGAAGCTCTCCTGCGCGCGGCCGGGCGCGTACTGGTCGGCCGGCCAGAAGCGCGACGAATCCGGTGTGAGCACCTCGTCGATCAACTTGATCTGGCCGTCGATCACGCCGAACTCGAACTTGGTGTCGGCGAGGAGGATGCCGCGCGTGCGGGCGTAGTCGCGGCCGCGGCGGTACAGGTCGATGCTCTGCGCGCGCAGCGCTTCGGCGTCGCGACGCGGGACGATCTCGCACATCTGTTCGAAGGAGATGTTCTCGTCGTGGCCGGAATCGGCCTTGGTGGCCGGGGTAAAGATGGGCTCGGGCAGCTCCGCGGACTCGCTGAGCCCGTCGGGCAACGCGATGCCGCACACCGAGCGATTGCGCTGGTATTCCTTCCAGCCCGACCCGCTCAAGTAGCCGCGCACGACGCACTCGACGTCGAAGCGCTTCGCCTTCGCAACGAGCATGCTGCGACCGGCGAGGGCGTCGACGCCGCGAAACGGAGCGGGATACTCCGACACCTCGGCGGTCAAGAAGTGGGTCGCGAGCGAACGTCCAAAGTGCTCGTACCAGCCGAGCGTGATTTGGGTCAGCAAGACGCCCTTGCCGGGCAGCCGTGTCGGCAGCACGACGTCGTACGCGCTCAAGCGGTCGGTCGAGACGATGAGCAGGCGATCGCCGATGTCAAATACGTCGCGCACTTTTCCGGCGCGATCGGGCTTGAGTCCGAGTTCAGTGGTGCTTCCGATGGCTTTGATCATGGTTCATCCGTCCCCAGAACACGTCTTCCTTCGACCTTGAGCTGGCCGCGCGCGAACAACTCGACGGCCCGCGTAACCGCGCGGTGCTCTTCCTCGAGAATACGCGCGGAGAGCGATTCCACGTCGTCGTCGTCGCGCACCGGTACCGCCGACTGCAGGACGATGGGCCCGCCGTCGACGGACGCGTCGACGAAGTGGACCGTACACCCCGCGACCTTGACCCCATGCTCGAGGGCCTGCCGCTGCGCGTGCAGCCCCTTGAAGCTCGGGAGCAACGACGGGTGGACGTTGATCACGCGGCTGCGGAAACAATCCAGCAACCCGCCCGGCGCGTCCTCGAGTATGCGCATGAAACCCGCGAGCAGGACGAGATCGGTGCGCGCCGACTGGCAGTGCGCCACGATCTCGGACTCCGCACCCGGCTTGAGCCGGCCCCGCTTTTCGCCCGCGTCCACGGCGTGCCACGGGATACCGAACGCGTCCGCGATCTCGATCGCGCCCGCGGATCGGTTGTCGGTCATGAGGCAGGCCACTTCGGCCGGAAACGTCTTGTCCTGGCAGCGCTCTGCGAGCGCTCTGAAGTTGCTTCCGCGGCCGGAGGCCAGAACGGCCACTCGGCATCGTCCGGTGGTCACAGTCACCTTCCGCTTCGGTTGCGGCGCACTATACCATCGCGCGCGCGGGCGGCGAAGGAAAAAACCGAAGGGGCCCGTTTGACGCGGCGTACCGTCACGATCCGGCGCCCAGCCGGAGTGACAGCGCGATTCCGGCCGCCGCCATCGCCCACGCGACCGCGCGCCGCGGCCGGGCGCAGACCACGAGGACGGCCGCGTAGTACCAGAACCAGTGGGGCTCCGGAGCCTCCAGCGGCTCCGGCGCCGTGGTCCCCGCGAGCACGATGGCCTCGCACGTGGCACGCGAGGCCCAGGCCAGCAGCGCAGCCAGCGGTTCCCCGACCACCGGCAGGCCGAAGGACGCCGCCAGCGCCATTCCCTGCAGCACCGTCACCGGGATCAAGAACACGACGGTGGCCAGCGGACCCACGACGCTGATCCGCCCGAAGTGGTGCACCTGGAGCGGCGCGATGAACACTTCGACCACCAGGCTCACCATGAACGCGATCGCGGCGCCTTGTCCGGCACGAATTCCCGCGCGCCGCCACAGCGGGGCGCGGGCGGGCGGCGATCGCAGCAGCGCGGAGGGCAAACGCTCGAGACTCACGAGGACCGCGAAGGTGGCCACGAACGACAATTGCAGACCGACCGACAAGACCGCGTGCGGCGCGCACAGGAGCATGAGGAAAAGCGCCTTTCCGAGCGCATCGAGCGGCCGCGGCGGCCGCACCAACGCGCGCGAGGCGAGGATCAAGAGCGCCATCCACCACGCACGCGTCAGCGAATCGACGTTGCCGACCACACCGACGTAGAGCGATAGCGCCAGCGCGACGACCGTGTCGCGGCGCCTCGGCGACCAGCGCGTCGCGAACACGGCCAGCGCCGCGATCATCGTCAGGTGCATCCCCGAGAGCGCCAGCAGGTGCGTGATGCCGAGCCCGCGAACCGCGTCGTGGGCGCGGCGGTCGAGCATGCCGCGCTCGCCCAGCAGCAAGCCCACCGGAAGCGCCGCCTCGCCGCCGAGGGCGCGCGCGAGGTTGCAGCGCGCCGCGCGGTGCATCGGCCACAACACCTCTCTCAGGAGCGGGCAGCCGCGCGGGGTTCCGATCTCGCGCACGTCTTCGAAGCGCGCCCGCGCTTCGCCCGCCAGTCCGCGCGAGACCAGAAAGACGCTCGGCGTGCGCGAGGCGCTCGCCAAGCGCGCGTCGATCGCGAGCGAATCGCCGTAGCCGACGTCGAAGCGCCCGGCGCGCACCCACAGTCGCACCGGCCGCCCTTCGACGCGCGTCGCCAAAGAGAACGTCGTGCCGTAGCGCCCCGACTGCGGAAATTCGTCGACCCAGCCGCACAGCCGAATCGCCGCGCCCCCCGATGCCCGCGCCGCGCGCTCGACCGCGCCCCGGTCCGCGTCGACGCGCTCGATCGACGCCCACCCCACGACACCGCACGCGAGCGCCAGCGGCACGCACACCCACGCGTGCGCCGCGCGCAAGAGCGCCGCACGCGCGAGCAGGGCCAGCATTAAAATGACAATGAGAGAGAACGATCGATAGACGCCGGCGACGACGCCCAATGAGAAAAGCCACACCACGCCGCACCACCCCCACCCCGCATACCACTAGCCGCCCGAGTACAGCACCACCTGGTTCTTGCCGCGCTGCTTGGCGCGGTACATCGCTTCGTCGGCCTGGACGAACAGCTCGTCGGCCGACTTGGCCGTGTCCGGATAGACCGCCACCCCGACGCTGACCGTAATCTCGCGCGGCGCACCACGCGCGTCGCGAAATCCGCGGTGCTGCTGGATCACGCGCCGCAGTCGTTCCGCGGTGTGCACCGCTTCGAACTCGGGTGTCCCCGGCAAGAGTATCACGACCTCCTCGCCGCCGTAGCGAAACGCGAGGTCGACCTTGCGCAGGTTCTTGCGAATAATCTCCGCCACCGCCACCAGCGCTTCGTCACCCTTCTTGTGACCCAATTCGTCGTTGATGCGCTTGAAGTCGTCGAGGTCCAGCACCAGCATCGACAAGGCGCTTCCCGATCGCATCGCGCGCTCGATTTCCACCGGCATCTGGCGGTCGAAGAACTGCCGGTTGTAGATCCCGGTGAGCGCGTCGATGGAGGTCAAACTCTCGAAGTGATGGTTGAACTCGATGGCCTGGCGCACCACGCCGGCCGCGAGATCGAGATTGGCGTCCATGGCATCGCGCGGCGATCCCGCGGGATAGTAGACCGACAGCGCCCCCACGACGCTGCCCAGCGCGAAGATCGGCGCTACTCCCAGCGATCCCCACGACTCCGGCGCGCCGGGGGCCTCGTCGTCCGCGTCGCGCCGCTCCACGACGCGACGCGCGCCGGACTCGAAGACGCGCGCGATCGCGTCGTTCGCGCGCAGCTCGTTTTCGGCCACGACGTGCACGCGGCGCCCCGGCCCACCGCCGCCGATGAGCGTGTCTTCGATCACGTCCAGTCTCACCGCCGCGAATCCAAGCCAGCGCTCGAGCGATTCGAGCAGCGTCTCGAGGCGCTCCCAGACCGGCGTGGAGCGGTCCGCGATGGTGAACGATCGTATGATGTCGGGGAGCAATACCGCCGAGGGCGGCACGGGGGGAGTGACCGGCTCCGCACTCGGGCGGCGCGGGGAGACCCAGGCGACGGGAGCGCGGGCGACCTCTTCGTCGCCCGAAAGGACGATCTCGGGCGCGCGGGGCTCGTCACCCAAGTCCTCCCACTCGCTGCGCGGAAGCGCCACACTGAGCTGGAAACGGCCCCCGCGCTTGCGGTATTCGACCACGACGGTGCCGTCGTCGGCCCGAACCCCGGTCCGCTCGAAGTAGGTCGACTCGCACAGTTCCTCGAGCGCCCGCACCGACTCGCGACGCAGGACCGCGGCATCCCCGCTGCGGAGGGCCCGATCGACGTCGCGCCGGAGGTCCGGCGAAAGTCGGTGTTGTGGAACGAGGTTGACGAGAAGGTATCGGAAGTCCCTATCGTAGATGCGCATCGCGTCGGTACCTTCTGTCCCGTCGCTGGTTACTTTTCTGCCGCATTGATCTTAACGCAATCCGATAGGACCCTTCCAGGGCTTTCGTACGCCAACTTCCCCCTCTTCGGGGGGGTGGGAACTTTTGGCTTGCAAGTTGCTCCTGGAAGACCCGATATTGCCCCAAGTCGTTCATCCGACACAGCATTCGACCTCGAGGAGGCTCCGGTGCGTCCGAGAATTCAGATCTACACCGCCGTCCTGACCCTGTGGGCCGTCCTCGCGACCGGCTGCGCTTCCACCGGCGATAGCAGCAGTGCCCGCGGGCGCTCCGTCGCTCAACGCAACCTCGAACCCCGCGTCGATTACGGGCGTTCTATCGCGGACTTCAGCTCGCGCGTTGCCGCCTCGCGCAGCCTGTATGCAAACAACGACGTCGCCGGCTTCCTGTCCGCGCGCGACTCGTTGCTCGCCGACGTGAACGATTTCATCCGCGATCATCCGCACGCGGAGCAAGACCCCGACTTCGTCCGCCTGCTCAATTCGCTCTCCGCGCTCGACACGCTGGTCGTCAACCAGCCGCGCGTTCCCTTGTATTCGGCGGTCGACGACAGCCTCGCGCTGGCCGCGCGCCCGTGGCCGGACGCCGACATCACCGCCTCCGACGAGGCGCGCCTGTTTGCGATGAGCGATTCGGTGTTCCCCTTCATCGAGAGTCCTCGCATCGACTTCTGGATCAGCTACTTCACGGGGCCCGGACGCGAGCGCTTTGAGCGCGCGATGTATCGCATGGAAACCCACCGGCCCACGGTCGAGGCCATCCTGGCCGAGAAGGGCATGCCCCACGAGCTCATCTGCATCGCGTTCATCGAGAGCGGCTTTGCCATGAAGGCGGTCTCGAGCGCGCGCGCGGTGGGGCCGTGGCAGTTCATCAACGGGACCGCGCGCCGCTACAACCTGCGCGTGAACTGGTGGTTCGACGAGCGCTGCGACATCGTCGCGTCGACGTACGCGGCCGCCAACTATCTCACGGACTTGTATGGCATCTGGGGCGACTGGTTCCTGGCCTTCGCCGCGTACAACTGCGGCGAGTACCGCGTGGCGCGCCAGGTCGCGCGCCAGAAGACCACGAACTTCTGGCAGCTCGATCTCCCGCTACAGACCGAACGCTACGTTCCGAAGTTCCTGGCCGCGCTCTACATCATGCGCGACCCCGAGAAGTACGGATTCACCATTCCGACCGTCGAGCCCAACCGCTTCGACCTGGTCACGGTGAGCGTGCCCACCGACCTCGACGTGATCGCGCGTGGGGCCGGCACCACCACCGAAGTGATCCGCGACATGAATCCGCAGCTCAAGCGCGGCGCCACGCCTCCCATGATGGAGGTGCACGTCAAGGTACCGCGGGGGGCGGGCGAGGCGTGCACGGCGGCCCTCGCCAACGTGCCGCCGTCCGAGCGCGTCGCGTGGACCGAGCACAAGGTCAAGAAGGGCGAGACGCTCTCGCACATCGCCGGCCAGTACGGCACGTCGGTCGACGCCCTGCGCGACACCAACAATCTCAAGCGGTCGAGCATGCTGCGCGTGGGGCAGATCGTCGTGGTCCCCGTGCCCGGCGGCAGCTACGCCGAGGCGGCGAGCTCGAAGCCCACGTACATGAAT
>DASPGK010000117.1:0-3437 GCA_035620655.1 Candidatus Krumholzibacteriia bacterium | reverse complement strand
GTTGACGCTGGCCGACGTCAACGGGGCCATCAAGCGCCACCTGCGCGCCGACCGCGCGCGCATCGGGGTCGTGACCGAGGGCGCGGACGCCTTCCTGCGCGACCTGATCACCAATCAGCCTTCTCCCATGAAATATGACGCGGAGGGAATTGCGCAGGACGTCCTCACCGAGGACGCGGCGATCGCGGTCTACCAGCTCAACATCAACCGCGAGAAGTCGAAGATCGTCGACGTCGACGAGATGTTCGAGTAGCCGCTACTGGGTCGTGTACTGAATGCGCGCCAGGATCTCGTTCGCGGTGGCGTCGTCGACCAGGTGCCGAACCACTTCGGCGGCGAACGCGATGGCGGTGCCGGCGCCGCGGCTCGTGACCACGTTGCCGTCGGTCACCACGTCCGCGGTCTGGTAGACGCAGCGCTTCATCTCGTCGGCGTGACTGGGGTGACTGGTCGCGCGACGGCCTTCCAGAACACCGCACGACTCCAGGACGGTGGGAGCGGCGCAGATCGCGGCCACCAGCTTGCCTTCGGCGTTGAGCCGCGTCACCCACGACCGAACCGCGTCGCTCTCGCGCAGCCGCTTGCTCCCCGGCATGCCGCCCGGCAAGACGATCGCGTCGGCGCGATCGCATTCGTCGAGCATCACGTCGCAGCGGAGCGCGATGTCGTGTGAGCCGATCGCATCCGCGCCCTCGACCCCCGCGACGACCACGTCCAGGCCGGCTCGTCGCAGGATGTCGACGATAACCACCGCTTCGATCTCTTCGAACCCGTTCGCGATCGGCACGATCACTCGTTTGGCCATGCAGAACCTCCCCACTCGCGCATTCGATCCGCACTCGTTCGATTGACGAAGCCCGGCTGGGGTGTTATCGTCCCACTGCATTCCCGGCGCGAACACCCCGGGGTCGCCCCACGGCCCGCGTCGCCCGGGCGCCGTCCCCATCGAACAGTTTCAAACCACAGGACGCTGCTCATGTCGAAGTCACGGTTACGCTCTGGTGTCGGTCGTTCATCCGGCCTCGTCGCGCTCGGGCTGGTCGTCTTCTGCGCCGCGTGCGAAGACGACACCGGCCCCGGCCCCGCTCCGGCCGACATCGAAATCGTATCAGGCAACGGGCAGTATTCCAAGCAGGGGACCGAGCTCGAGGACCCGGTGGTGGTTCAGGTGACGCTCACGGACGGCGAAGTAGGCTCCGGCGTGACGGTGAGCTTCAGCGTCCGGAGCGGCGGCGGCAGCCTCTCGCGCGCCAGTGCCACCACCAACAGCGATGGACAGACCAGCGTGCGCTGGACCCTCGGGCCGACCCTCGGCGCCCAGCAGATCTCGATCTCGGTCACCGGCGACGCCGAGGTTGCCACCGTCGCGCAGGCGACGGCCGGTATCTACAGCTGTCCCGAAGAAGACCCGACCTTCGTGCAGCGGTTCTCGCCGTCGCACGACCTGTTCCTCTTTTCGCACGCCTCGAGCGCTACGGTCTCCGGCGGCACCCCGCGCGCGGGGGTCGTTCATCTCGGATTGGACCTGATGAACACGGAGTTCGACGCCAGCAGCTTCGTGGCTTTCGATTGGACCGTCCTGCAGGCCGTGGTCCGCGATTGCGCTTTCTCGCAAAGCGGCGAATTCTACATCGCGTGGACCAACACGTCGGCCGACCGCGAGATCGCCAAGGTCGCCCCGGACCGTTCCGTCACCCACTTCGCGACCCTCGAGGGACTCCTCGGCACCGAGATCACGTGGATCGAAGACGGAGTCCTGGGCGGCGTCGACGAGTTCGGGCCCTTCACCGTGGGCTGCCGCGACACCCTCACCCGCTACGCGGACGCCACCTTCATCGGCACCGAGCCCAACAACGCCAACTTCGACGCGGTGGCGTACGACGCCGCCGGCGACTACCTCTACTTCATCGACCGTGAGAACCGGCGCTTGAAGCGAATTCCGCTCGACGGCTACACGCAGACCGGTGCGACCGAAGAGGTCGTCACATTGGAACCCGACGAGTCCACGGGTGCGGTCGGCATGGCCGTGCACACCGACGGCGCGGTCTACCTCGTGGTGGAATCGGCCGGAACGAAAGCGATCGTGAAGGTCGTGCCGGGGGTGTCGAAGGAGATCGCTTTCGATTTCTTCTCGCGCGGGGGGGGCAACGCAGCCGGCATCCAGGACGATCTGGCCATCGATTCGGCGCCGACGCGCGGATACCTCTACACGCTGGACACGCTGAACAATGTTATCTTGCTCTACCGGATCAGCGATGGACAACTCTTCGAGCTGGACCCGGACGGAAACACCGACCCCAACGCCGCGTCGAGCACATCCTCGGGAGAGCGCGTCGGCTTGGCGGTCTTGCCCGGGACCTAGACCAGCGCCACCGATCCGTCGCCCTTGACGATCTCCCCGACCCGGTAGACCGTAAGTCCCGCGGCGCGCTCGGGGACCTTGGCCGCGTCCTGGGCGGAGACCACGATCAGCATCCCCGCGCCCATGTTGAACACGCGGTACATCTCCCCTTCCACCACGTCGCCGGCGCGCGCGATGTAGTCGAAGATCGGCAGCACCGGCCAGGTGCCCTTGTGGATGCGGGCACCGGTGCGGTCGGGCAGGATACGCGGGAGGTTCTCCAGTATCCCGCCGCCGGTGATGTGGGCGAGTCCCTTGATGCGGACCCTCTCCGCGATCTCCTTGACCGGAGCCAGATACGAGCGGTGCACGCGCAGCAACTCTTCCGCTACCGTGGAGCCGAAATCCTCCACGCGTGCGTCCAGCGCAAGACCGGCTTGTTCGAACACGCGCCGTGCCAGGGAGTAGCCGTTGGTGTGCAGCCCGTTCGATGGAAGCGCGAACACCAAATCGCCGGCGACGATCGCGGAGCCGTCGATCACCCCATCGCGCTCGACGACGCCCACGATGGTCCCCGCCAGGTCGAAGTCGCCGTGCTGATACAGTCCCGGCATCTCGGCCGTCTCACCGCCGATCAGCGCGCAATGGTTCTCCTTGCACGCCTGCGCCAGCCCCGCCACCACGGACGCCACCATCGCGGGTTCCAGCTTGCCGGCCGCGACGTAGTCCAGGAAGAAGAGCGGGTGCGCTCCCTGCACGAGGATGTCGTTGACGCAGTGATTGACGAGGTCCTGCCCAACGGTGTCGAACTTCTGCGCCGCGCGCGCCACCAGGAGCTTGGTGCCGACCCCGTCCATGCTGCTCACCAGTACCGGGTCGCGGTAGTTCTTGGGCACCGCGAACAGTCCCCCGAAGTGTCCGATCTCCGAGAGTACCTCGGGTCCCCACGTCGCCTTCGCCAGGCGCGCGATTGCGCGCGTCGCCTCGTTGGCCTTGTCGATGTCGACGCCCGAATCTCGGTAACGCATGGGATCCTCTATAGCCTTTCTTGCAGCGATTCGTAGATGGCGGTGGTCGGATCGTTCTCGACGATGAG
>DASPGK010000116.1:0-5468 GCA_035620655.1 Candidatus Krumholzibacteriia bacterium | reverse complement strand
GTCGATGTACCAGAAGGTGCACACCACGAACGCGCTTTGAGGAACGCCGAAGTCATCGGGGCGAAGGTACCGGTACACGAAATCGCCCTTGCGCAAGTGCCGCTCCACCGCGGCCACAGTCCCCGCGAACCTGGGGTCGGCGGCGGCGAGGAAACCCACCTCGTGCAGCAGCAGGAGACTGCCGTCGAGGTCTTTGCCTTCGAACGAATCCACGAAGCTGCCCAGCTTCGCGTTCCACGCCCGTTTCTCGATCACGACGCGCATGGCGTCGGCCCGCTCGCGCCAGACGTTCGCGCGGTCGCGCAGATCGAGGCGCAACGCGATGCGGGCGAGCCGGTCGCAGGCGACCCAGCACATGACGGCGGAGAACGTGTGTACCTTCGAGTTCGATCGAAACTCCCAAATCCCGACGTCGGGCCGTTGGTGGACGTTCACCGCGGCTTCGCCGAGCGCCTCCAGCCGTTGGAACAACGCCGGGTCGCCGGAACGCTCGAGGCGTTCGTCGAAGAAGACGTGCGTGGCGGATAGCACCGCGGAGCCATAGACGTCGTTCTGCGTTTGAGCGTACGCGGCGTTGCCCACGCGCACCGGCCCCATGCCTCGGAAACCCGGCAAACCGTCGACGACCATTTCGTCCAACGCCGCGCGGCCGCTCACTCCGTACACGGGCTGCAAGCTTCCGCCCGGCGCGGTCGCGGCGATATTGACAATGTACCCGAGGTACCGTTCCATCGTGCTGGTGGCACTCAAGCGATTGAGCGCGGCGACCACGAAGTAGCTGTCGCGAAGCCAGCAGTAGCGGTAGTCCCAATTCCGGCCGCTGTCGGGGGCCTCGGGAATCGAGGTCGTCATCGCCGCCACGATCGCACCCGTGTCGTCGTAGGCGCTGAGCTTGAGTGTGATCGCGGCGCGAATCACCGCCTCCTGCCACTCGAATGGAATTCCCAGGAATCGAACCCAATCGAGCCAATAGCTCCGGGTCTCGCCCAGGAAACGGGCGCCGACGTAGGCCACCGACTCGGTAACCGTCTCGTCGGGCCCCAGCACGAAGGTCAGGTCGCGATCGACCGCGAAGGCAGTTTCTTCGAGCACCGCGGTCACCGACGCATCGGTGGTCAGTCGCATGACGACCTCCGGCCCGACGTAACGAATATGATTGCTGCCGAAGGTCAGCGAGGGCGTGCTCTTGCCGTAACCGTAGCGCGGCTGCAGTCGGACGCGCACGACGGGGCTACCCGACAACCTCCTCACGCGCCGGATGAACATCGCGGGGTAGAACATGCGTCCGTGCTGCCGGAAGCGCGGGGCGAAATCCGTGATCTCGACCACGCCGTCGTCTTCGTCGTGCAGCTCCGTCACCAAGATCGCGGTGTTTCGGAGATAGCGCTGCTCGCTCCGAGCCAGGTTCAGCAGCTCGATCGCGAACGCGCCGCCGGCGTCGGCACCTTCGTTCAACAGCACGCAGAACACGGGATCGCCGTCGTACCGCGGCAGGCAGGACCATACGAATCGGCCGCGTGCGTCGATGAGCGCGCTCACGTTGCAGTTGCCGATCAGCCCAAGTTCCAGACCGCTGTCAGCACGTTCCGTCGGCATCTCGACTCTCCTTGTGATCCTGCCCGCGGGCCGTCTCGTGCCAGCGACGCAGGAACTCCAGCAGCTCGTCGGGCGGTTTGATCCAAACGTCGGCCGCGGTGGACCGCAGTTGCTCTCGAACCAGAACGGCGACGCCGTGCGGCGGAACGGCCTCGAACGCGTCCTCGTCGGTGAGGTCGTCCCCTAGGTAAGCGATCGCGGCCGAGCTTCCCGCCTCCGCGAAGAGTGCGCGCACCACGTCGCCCTTGTTGCGCCCCGCCGCGCGGATCTCGATGCCGCCGTCGAAGTCGTGCCACTCGATTTCGTTCGAGCTTGCGAGCGCCGCCCAACGCACGGTCAGCGCGTAACGAATCGCCGCGACCCGGTCGCCGGAAAGTCCGCGCCAATGGAACGCGACGCCGGCCGGTTTGTTCTCGACGCGACCACCCAGCGCCTCGATCTCTTCCGTCCATTCATCTACGGCCACGAGCATCTCGGCCACGCCCGGACCCACCCGCGCGCTCTCGTACTCCTCGCTGGTGCGCACACGCTCCCAGCCGTGCGAGCCCCATAGTTCGGGGCGTCGTTTGAGTCGAATCAGGGGCAGGAGGTCGCGGGCCCAGCGCCCGCTCACGATGACAACACGCGTGTGCCCGGCTTCCATCATCGTGTCGAGCAGCGGAATGACGCCCGGGTAAGGCACGGCTTCCGCCGGCCGGTCGCGAAACGGCGCCAGCGTCCCATCGTAGTCGAGCATCAGCACGCGCGTGCTGCTCGATCTCACACGGGAGAAGAAACGGTCGATGTCGAACGTCGGACGCAATGCCTGCATGGTACGCCACCAGGTGCGTCGATAAGCAGACCCCTCGCAAGCAGGCTAGGCCACAAGGCGGGCGATGGGCAAGTGCAATGGGCGAGGAACTTCGCGGACCCTCACAGGGTGGTGTGCGCACCGGTGCCCGCGTGGGAGCCCTTTCGCTCGGCGTCGCGCAGGAACACGATGACCAGAGCGTTGCCCGCGATCCAGAGCGCCGTCGCGACCGTCGGGACGATTTCTTCGTAGGTGGTGCGCGTGCCTCCCGAGAAGATGCCCGTCACGTGCTCCCAGGGCTTGAGCGGAGGGAACCAGCGGCGCAGGATGGGCTCCACGAGAAAGAAGACGAAGGCATTGTAGGCCACCATTCCGATGACCTGCTTGTACGACTGCGTGAGCCACGGCCAGAGCAACGCGCGCCGGCGAAGCCGGGCGAGTAGGTCGGTGGGATTCGCGAGTGCCTTGAGGGCCCGGATCAATGCGATCGCGAGCGCACCCCCGATCACCATGAGGGCCGCCAGCGCGCGAATACCGATCCGCTTTGCAACGCGAAGAAACTCCACGACGGTCCTTGCTCCACGTGATTTCCGACGATGGCGCTTGGCGCCCGTCGCGACCTCGATGCACCGGGGGACCGCCGAGGAATGAGCAATATCCGCGCCTGCCTCTATCGCTTGATGAACGTCCCGTTTCGAAGCTCGGCGTAGGCCTGGCGAAGCTCTTCCGGCGTGTTCATCACGATG
Organism: Candidatus Krumholzibacteriia bacterium; assembly: GCA_035620655.1. Classification (GTDB taxonomy): domain Bacteria; phylum Krumholzibacteriota; class Krumholzibacteriia; order WVZY01; family JAKEHA01; genus JAKEHA01. Next base: position 2,336 of record DASPGK010000116.1, on the reverse strand, counting down.
GGGCCCTGCCACGCGACCGGTTCTTCGAGTGGTTTTCCGGAAACCAACAGGAAACGAATCCCGTCCGGTCCCGCTTGCACGGTCACTTCGTCGCCGTTGTCGAACAAGACCAGCGAACGGTTGCCCACCGGGTCGCGGATCTCCTCGCCCGAGGGACCGATGCGGTCGGTCGCGACCGCTTGGGGCTGCGACGCATCGCGGAAGGTCCCGGAGCCTTCGAACACGTACGCGAAGGCGTGGCGCGTGGTCTCGACCGGGAGCGTCTTGCGCCGGCCCGCCGGCACGGACACGTCGAGGTAGCGCGGGTCGGCGGCGATTCCTTCGACGGGTCCGCGCTTGCCCCAGAAATCGCCTACCACGATGCGCACGCGCGTGCCGTCGTCGTCCACGATCTCGGGGATGTCGCGGCCCGACACGTCTTGATAGCGCGGCTGCGTCATCTTCAATGAGCGCGGGAGATTCGCCCACAACTGGAAGCCGTGCATGCGTCCCTTGGCGTCTCCCTGCGGCATCTCTTGGTGGAGAATGCCGCTTCCCGCCGTCATCCATTGCACGTCGCCCGCACCGAGGGTGCCGCGATTACCCAAGCTGTCGCCGTGGGACACTTCGCCCGCGAGGACGTACGTGATCGTCTCGATGCCGCGGTGCGGATGCCACGGAAAGCCGGCCAGGTAGTCGTTCGGGTTCTCGTTGCGGAAATCATCGAACAACAGAAACGGGTCGAACTCGTCCGTGTTGCCGAAGCCGAACGCGCGACGGAGCTTCACTCCCGCGCCCTCCATGGTCAATTGCGATTGCGTGATCTGCTTTACGGCTCGTATCGACATCGAAATCACTTCGCTTTCGGTTTTTTAGCCAGCTCTCGAATCGTCTTTCCCTGCGCCGAGAGCTCGATCAGCTGGTCGAGGCGTTTGAGGCGCGTGGCCTCCCGCTTCGCACTCACGACCCACCAGTTCGCCAGGCGACGGTATCCGGGGGTCTGTCCCTGATAGAATGCCCACGCCTTCTGGTTGCGCTTGAGCCGCCCTTGGTACGGTTGGTCGAGTTGATCCTTACGCTGCTCGTAGGAGTAGATGCCGGACCGATACTCCCGGCGCGATTCGAAGGCGGCCAGGCCCGCCGCGCGCATGCGTCCCGCGTCGATCAGCGCCTGCGCGCGTCGGATGTTGATCGAGCTCCAGGTGCTCTTCGTCGTGCGCGGCGAGAACCGGTTGGTGTAGCTCTCCGCATCCACCTTTTTGCGGATGCCGTCGATCCAACCGTAGCAGAGCGCCTCGTCGACGGACTCCTGCCAGGTGATGCCGCCTTTGCCGGTCTCCTTCTTGTAGTAGCCCACCCATAGTTCGCGTTCGGCCGCGTGGTTCTTCGCGAGCCAGGTGCGAAACTCGGTGGCGGATTTGAAGTGCCGAACCTTCATCGCGATGCGAGTGCCGGGCCGTCGGTCCAGAAGCGCCACGGGCGCGCGGCCCAGTAGGGGCCCGCGTAGTCGACGCCGATGCGCGGCCCGGTCTGGATCCGGCGCGCGGGAACACGCACGCCGCGATCTTCCAGCCACAACTCCTTCGACGAAACCACGTCGACACCGTCCAAACTCTTATCGATGTGCAACGCGCGCGTCACGCGACCGGGTCCGATCACCGGCTCGTCGTTCTCGAGCACGACGGCGCGAATCAACACGCCTTCGGGCTTGCCCGCACCCGCGGTGCTGAAATTCAAGAGCCAATGCATTCCGTAGACGAGGTAGACGTAGGCGGTCCCACCGTCGCGATACAGCGGCTCGACGCGGGCCGTGCGCCGCCCCGCGAACGCGTGCGACGCGGCGTCCCGGGGCCCCTTGTATGCCTCGGTCTCCGTGATCATGGCCGCGATGCGGCGGCCGTTCAGGCTTCGCACAATATAAGTACCGACCAACCCCCGCGCCACCTTCAGGGTCGGCCGGTTGAAGTCGTCGCGCACCAAGCGCCGCGCGCTCATTTGCGATACTTGGGTTGGTAGAGCTGGATGACGAAGTCGCCCGGAGCCTTGAAGAAGGTGACCAGGCCGTAGCCGTGATCTTCGACCTCGCGCGTGAACTCGACCCCGCGCGCCCGCAGGGTTTCGACCGTGGCCTCCAGGTCGTCGCAATAGAACGAGATGTCCGCGGTTCCAGAAGCCGGCCCTTCGCGGTCGGTGGGGTGAACGCCGAGGTCGGCTTCGGGAAGGTCGAAGATGAGCCAGCCGTCGCCGACGTCGGTACCGTCGAAGCCGAGCTTGTCGCGAAAGAACTCGCGCAGTTCGACCGCCTTCGAGGAATAGAACATCGCGTGCAGACCATGGATCATGGATTGGCCCTCCCT
>DASPGK010000115.1:0-10566 GCA_035620655.1 Candidatus Krumholzibacteriia bacterium | reverse complement strand
GCGCCGACGTCGCCGCGTGCTCGACCCCCGATGAGCTCGAAGCGGCGCGGGTCAAGTACCTGGGCCGCAAGGGCGTGCTCACCGCGTTCCTGCGCGCGATCGGCGAGGCGCGCGCGGAAGATCGCCCGCGCCTGGGTGCCGAAGCCAACCGCCTCAAGGCGCTGGGCGAGACCCTGCTCGCGGAGCGGCGCGCGGAACTGGGCGGCGCCGACGAGCGCGCGGACTACGCCGCCCCCGTCGACGGAACCCTTCCGGCCACCAACGGGCTCTGCGGCCGCCGTCACGTCATCTCCCAAACCTTCCGGCGCATCGGCTCGGTGCTCGAGGGCATGGGGTACCGGCTCGCACGCGGCCCCGAGGTCGAGCTCGAGTACTACAATTTCCAGGCGCTCAATTTTCCCGACGAGCACCCGTCGCGCGACCTGCAGGACACCTTCTACGTCTCGAACGACATCCTCTTGCGCACACACACCTCGCCCATCCAGGTGCGTTACATGCAAGAGCACAAGCCGCCGCTGAAGGTGTACGCACCCGGGCGCGTGTACCGCAACGAAGCCCTGGACGCGTCGCACCAAGCCGAATTCCACCAGGTCGAGGGCCTCTACATCGACACCGACGTCACCATGGCCGATTTGCGCGGCGACCTACTTTTGTTCCTGCGCGATCTGTTCGGCTCCGACATCCAGGTGCGCTTCAAGCCGCACTTCTTTCCGTTCACGGAGCCGAGCGTCGACGTCGACATGTCGTGTTTCAACTGTCACGGAGGAGGATGCGTGATCTGCGGGCAGTCGGGGTGGATCGAGATCCTGGGCGCCGGCATGGTGCACCCGAGCGTGCTGCGCGCGGTGGGCATCGACCCCGACCGTTACAGCGGCTTCGCGTTCGGCGTGGGCGTCGATCGCATCGCGATGATCCGCCACGGCATCCCCGACATTCGCATGTTCCTGACCAACGACCTGCGCTTCCTCGATCAGTTCGCCGAGCGTTGAGAGGCGCGCGCGCATGAACGTCTCGCTTTCGTGGCTCCGTCGCTACGTCGACATCACCGTCGACGCGCCCACGCTCGCCCACGATCTCACGATGCACGGCATCAAGGTCGAGCGGCTCACGAGCTCGGGCCTCACCGAGCGCCTGGTCGTGGTGGGACACGTGCTCGAAGCCAAGCGCCACCCGGAAGCCGACCGCTTGAGCGTGTGCCGTGTCGACGTGGGGCAGGGTGAGCCGCTCGAGATCGTGTGCGGTGCCCCCAACGTGGCCTCGGGCCAGCGCGTCGCGGTGGCCCTGGTGGGGGCGAAGCTCCCCAACGGAGTGAAGCTGCGCAAGAGCAAGATCCGCGGTGTCGCCTCCAACGGAATGATCTGCTCGGAGGTCGAGCTGGGTCTCGGCACCGAGAGCGGCGGCATCCTGGTGCTCGCTCCCGACGCGCCCGTCGGCGTTCCACTCGCCGACGTCCTCGGTGAAACCGACGCGGTGCTCGAGCTCGAGGTGACGCCCAACCGGCCCGACCAGCTTTCGCACGTGGGTGTCGCGCGCGAGATCGCCGCGCTGTATCGCACGCGCCTGCGACCGCCGCAGGTCGAGACGCCCGTGGAGACCCCCGACGACACCGAGGTCGCGGTGGAGATCGCCGACCCGGCCGACTGTTTTCGCTTCACCGCGCGCGTGATCCACGGTGTGGTCGTCAAGCCCTCGCCCGCCTGGCTCAAGGGGGCGCTCGAACGGGTCGGGGTTCACAGTGTCAACAACATCGTCGACGTCACCAACTTCGTGATGATGGAGATGGGACAGCCGATGCACGGCTACGACGTGAACGGGCTCCCGTCTTCGCGCATGGGCGTACGCCGCGCGCGGCGCGGCGAAAGCATCGAGGCGCTCGACGCCGCCACCTACGAACTCGACGACTCCCATCTGGTCATCACCGCGGGCGACGACGTGGTGGGTGTGGCCGGCGTCATCGGCGGAATGGCATCGCGCATCAACGAGGCGACCACCGATGTCCTGCTCGAATCGGCCGCCTTCGACCCCAAGACGGTCCGGCGCACGCGCCGGGCCCTCGGCCTCAGCACCGACGCCTCCTATCGATTCGAGCGGGGGAGCGACCGCGAGGCGTGCCGGCGGGCGTCCGATCGCGCGGCGGCGCTGATCGTGGAAGTCGCCGGCGGCCGCGTGGGCAAGTGGGTCGACGTGTTCCCGGCTCCGCGCCAACCGCGTGCGGTCACGCTGCGGCGCTCGACGGTGCGCCGGCTCCTGGGAGAGAATCTCACCAGCGACGCCATCGCGGAGATCCTCGGCCGGCTCGAGTTCGCCCTGGTGGGATCGGACGCCGACGCGGTCACGGTCGCGGTGCCGTCGTTCCGCTGGGACATCGAACAGGAAGCCGATTTGGTAGAAGAAGTCGCGCGCGTGTACGGCTACGAGAACATCGGCAAGGGGTGGCGCTATCGCTCCACGGTGCCCTCCGCACCCGACCCCTTCGACCGATTCGTCGACCGGCTGGCCGAGCACTTGGTGGCGCGCGGGCACACGGAGATCCTGACCACGTCGTTCAGCGACGGGCGCGAGCAGCGCTGGTTCGGCTGGGCGGATAGCGATCCGCGCAGCCAGGCGGTGGTTCTCAAGAACCCGCTTTCTTCGACCCACGCCCAGATGCGCACCCATCTCTTGCCCGGCGCGCTCGACGCGGTCGCGCACAATGTTGCGCGCGGCCGGCGCGAGCTCTACCTGTTCGCGCTGGGACGCGTGTTCGTTCGCTCCGCGGAGAGCGCGGCCCTGCCCGATGAGCCCACGCAGATCCTGATCGCGCGCACGCGCCCCGAGGGCTCCGCGTTCTGGCGCGCGGGCGCCGAGCCGGTCGACTTCTTCGAGATCAAGGCCGAAGTCGAGTCCCTGCTCGCGACGCACGCGCCCGACGTGTACGCCGACCTCGTCTACGAGTTCGAGCCCACCCACGGAACCTTCCGCTTCTCCGACCGCCGCCGCGCGGTGGTCGAAGGCGGCATCGTGCCCGTCGCCGCCGCGCGCGAGCTCGACCTCACGCAGCCGGTTTGGTACGCGGTCGTCGACGTGTCCGCGCTCTTCGAGCACGCGGCCGCCACACCGGCCTTCAAGCCCTACTCCGAGTACCCGCCCTCCCGCCGCGACTTGTCGTTGGTCGCGCCGTCGGGAATCGTATGGGCTCAGATCGAAAAACATGTGGTCAAGGTCGGCGGACGGTTGCTAGAATCCCTGCAGGTGTTCGACGTCTATCGCGGCGGCGGCCTCGGCGAGGGAATGACCGCCTACGGCGTGCGGCTTTCGTTCCGATCGAACGACGCGACGCTCACCGACACCGACGTCGACGCGCTCATCGCCAAGCTGGTATCCAAGCTCGAGTCCGAATTGGGCGTGGTGCTGCGGTCGTAGCGGAGAAGGAGACGGTTTCGATGGAGACCAAACCCGCGATCGAGAAGCTGTCGATGCTCGAAGATCGCATCGCGCAGACCGCCGAACGCTTCGCGCACCTCAAGGACCAGTACCGCGCGCTGCAGGAGCAGAGAAGCTCGCTCGAGCGCGAGATCGACAAACTCAAGAGCGCGAACCGCGAGTTGAACGACAGAATCAATCATCTCAAATCGAATCACGATAAAATATTGAGTTCGTTTCACAAGGAGGAAGTCAGGAAGCGTATCGACCGCGTGCTGGAGAAGCTCGGAGAGCTGCAGCTGTAGCGGGTGCGGGCGAACACTGACTGGGTGTTGAAAATGAACCCCGACGACGAACGGGTCGAGATGGAAAACACGAAGGCGACGACGGTCGAGATCATGGGTCGCGCGTACCGCGTGCGCGGTGCCGCCGACGAGCAGTACGTCCAGGAAGTCGCGCGCTACGTCGACGAAAAGGTGCGCGAGGTCTCCCAGGGGTCATCGTTGCCGGCTTCGGATCGCGTGGCCATACTCGCCGCGATGAATATCGCGGACGAGTTGTTCCAATTGCGCCGCGCTTCGCACGAAGAAATGTCGACCATCGAACGAAAAGCGGAGAGCTTGATCAGCTTGCTCGACGAGAAACTGTCCGTCGACGGATGATTGCAATGGACATGGCAACGGGCCGCGTTGGTCGCGGCCGATGCAGAACCGAAAATTCCCTACCATGTTCGTGATGAAGTAAGGTAATTTTTGAGCCAACACCTTATTCAGGGACGCCTTATTCGGATCGGGCTGTAGCCGCTTCGGCGGCAGATCAAAACGATTCGTACGGGTATCCACGTGGACCGACTGGTTCATGAGTTCCCTTGCACACGGCATAGCGTGGGGAATTTTCTTTTCCCGCCGGCTCTTCACTCCTCGCCTTCCTGACCGATCGCACGACGTCTCGTCGGCGGACACGCCGACGCCACGCGATTGCCGGCCGCGGACGCCGGCGCGGAGGGCCCGTGAATCCCAACTGGCTCTGGGTGGTCTTGGGCGGTGTCGCCGCCGCGATCGCGGGCTTCGCGCTCGGGATCGCCGGCGCGCGTAGGGTGGCGCGCTCGGGCCTCCTGCGCGCGGAGCAGCTCGCCGAACAGATGGCCGCGGACTCCACGCGGCGCGCCGACTCCATCGTTCGCGCCGCCAGCCTGGAAGCCGAGAACGCGATGGCCGCCCAACGCATCGAGCTCGAGCGCGAGATGCTCGGCGCGCGCGAAGACCTGCGCCGCCGCGTCCACGACGCCGACGTGCGCGAGTCCGCGCTCGCCAAGCGCCTCGAGATCCTGGACCGCAAGGACGCGGGCCTGGGCGAGCGATCCCTGGCCCTCGATGCCAAGCAGAAGGTGCTCGAAGAGCGCCTCAAGGAGTCGACGCAGCTAATCGCCGAAGAAAACGCGCGCCTGGAGCGCATCGCCGGTGTCCGAAAGGAAGACGCCAAGCGCATGCTCTTGAAAAACCTCGAGGACGAGGCCCATGTCGACGCATCGCGGCGCGCGCGAGAGATTCGCGAGGAAGCCGAGCGCTGGGCCCAGCAGGAGAGCCGCAAGATCATCGCGCTCGCGATCCAGCGCTACGCCGCCGAGCAGTGCGTCGAAACCACGGTGGCCGTGGTCGGCTTGGCCTCCGACGACATGAAGGGCCGCATCATCGGTCGCGAGGGCAGAAACATCCGCGCCTTCGAGAAGGAGACCGGCGTCGACGTGGTCATCGACGACACCCCGGGAGCGGTGCTCATCTCGAGCTTCGACCCCGTGCGGCGCGAGGTGGCGCGGTTGGCCATGGAGAAGCTGGTCCAAGACGGACGCATCCACCCCGGGCGCATCGAAGAGATCGTCGCCGAAGTACGCGCGTCGGTGGACGCGGGTGTGCGCGAGAGCGGGGAACGGGCGCTCCTCGACCTCGGCATCAACGGGATGGCACCGGCCTTGGTCGACTGCGTGGGACGCATGAAGTTCCGCACCAGCTACGGGCAAAACTGCCTCGCGCACTCGCTGGAGGTCGCCTACCTCGCGGGGGTCATGGCCTCCGAGCTCAATTTGGATCCCAAGGTCGCGCGCCGCGCGGGGCTCTTGCACGACATCGGAAAGGTGGCGTCGCACGAGGCGGAGGGTTCGCACACCACGGTGGGGGCGGAATTGGCGCGCCGCCACGGCGAGCCCGAGGACGTGGTCAACGCGATCGCCGCCCACCACGGCGACGTCCCGACCACGTCGCTCTACACGCCCATCGTGGCGGCGGCCGACGCGGTCAGTGGGTCGCGTCCGGGCGCGCGGCGCGAATCCATCGAGCATTACGTGAAGCGACTGGCCAAACTGGAAGAAATCGCAGATGCTTTCGCGGGTGTGGAGAAGTCGTACGCGATCCAGGCGGGACGCGAGATTCGCGTCGTCGTGAGCGGGCGCAAGGTGGACGACGAGCAGGCCAAGCAGCTCGCGTTCGACATCTCGCGACGCCTGGAGAAGGAAATCGAGTATCCCGGCCAGATCAAAGTGGTCGTGATCCGCGAGACGCGCGCGATCGAGTACGCAAAATAGAAAGACCGACGACGAGACGATGATCATTGCCTTCTTGGGAGACGTGGTCGGCAAGACCGGGCGCCGCGCCGTCGAGTGGTGCGTGCCGCGTATTCGCGAGCGCCACCGCACCGACCTGTTGATCGCCAACGCGGAAAACTCGGCCGGAGGCTTCGGCATCAACCCGACCGGGATCGCGGAGATGGAGGCGGCCGGCATCGCGTTCTTTACCACCGGTAACCACGTGTGGGACAAACGCGAAGGGATCGCCCTACTCGATTCCAAACCCAACATCGTTCGGCCCGCCAACTACCCCGACGCGCCCGGGCGCGGCGCGGCGCTGGTACCCGGCACCGACGGGCGCGTGGCCGTATTGAACGTACAGGGACGCGTATTCATGCCGCCGTTGGACTGTCCGTTTCGCACCACCGACCGGCTCTTGTCCGAGCTCCCGGAGAGTGCCAAGGTGATCCTGGTCGACTTCCACGGCGAAGCGACCAGCGAGAAGATCGCGATGGGGTTCTACTTGGACGGGCGCGTGTCGCTCGTCTTGGGCACGCACACGCACGTGCCGACCAAAGACGCGCGCATCTTGCCCGGCGGCACCGGCTACGTGACCGACGTCGGCATGACGGGGTCGTACGACTCGATCCTGGGCGTGCGTAAAGAAGACGTGATCGATCGCTTCTTGAGCATGCGGCCCACGCGTTTCGAGGTGGCCAAGCTGGACGTGCGGTGCGATTACATCGTCGCCGACGTCGACGAGGCCACCGGGCGCGCGCGCCGCTTCGAACACCACCAACTGGTCCTGGAGGATTGATGCAGCTTCTCGACGGAAAGGCGTGCGCGGCCGAGATCAAGCGCGAAGTGGCCACCGAGACGGCGCGGCTGGCGCGCGCGCGCAAGCCCGTGCTGGCGCTGGTGCGCGTGGGCGAAGACCCCGCGTCCAAGGTCTATGTCGCTTCCAAGGCCAAGGCCAGCGAGGAGTGCGGGATCGAGTCGCGCAACGTGCACCTGCCCGAAGACAGCTCGGAGGCGCGCGTTCTCGGCGTCCTGAGCGAGTTCAACGAAGACCGTGACGTGGACGGTATCCTGCTGCAGCTGCCGCTCCCGCGCCAGGTCGATGCGGATCGCGCGATCGCGAGCATCAGTCCCGAGAAGGACGTGGACGGCTTCCACCCGGAAAGTCTGGGCCGGCTTGCGGCGGGTGCCCCGCGCTTCGTGCCGTGTACGCCGCTCGGGATCCGCGAGCTCTTGATTCGCAACCAGATCGCGACCGCGGGCGCCAATGTGGTCGTGCTGGGACGCAGCGTGATCGTGGGCAAGCCGATGGCGCTCCTGCTCTCGCTCAAAGGAGAAGGCGGCGACGCCACCGTCACGATGTGCCACAGCCGAAGCCGCGACGTCGCCGCGCACACGCGGAGGGCCGACATCGTGATCGCGGCCATGGGGGTCCCCCGGTTTCTCCAAGGCGACATGATCAAGGACGGCGCGGTGGTGGTCGACGTCGGGATCAATCGCGTGGACGACCCCTCTTCTCCCAAGGGGTACCACCTGGTGGGCGACGTCGATTTCGACGCGGTCGCACCGCGCACGTCGTTCATTACACCGGTGCCGGGCGGGGTGGGGCCGATGACGGTGGCGATGCTGATGGCGAACACGCTCTCCGCGTTTCGGATGCGCACGGGAAGCTAGAAGATGGTCCACGGCGAGTCGACGGTATTCGCAGTATCCGAACTCAACGCCCTGGTGCGCGAGCTCCTGGAGGACCAATTCGCCGAAGTCGCGGTGGAGGGCGAGACGTCCAACGTACGCGTGCACGCCTCCGGCCACGTTTACTTCCGGCTCAAGGACGCGTCGGCGTCGCTCTCCGCGGTGTGCTTTCGCAGCGACGCGCGGCTGCTCGATTTCGACCTGAGCGACGGCCAGCGCGTGGTCGCGCGCGGGCGCCTCACCATCTACGAAGTGCAGGGCAGCTACCAGTTGGTGGCGCGCGCCATCGAGCCCGCGGGCCGCGGCGACCTGGAGCGCGCGTTTCGCCTCCTGGTTTCCAAGCTCGACCAGGAGGGCCTCTTCGACGAAGCACGCAAGCGTCCGCTCCCGCGCTACCCGCGCACCATCGCGGTGGTCACATCGCCCACCGGCGCCGCCGTGCGCGACATCTTCTCGACCCTGGCGCGACGCTTTCCGTGCGTCGAGGTCGTGTTCGCGCCGGTGCAGGTGCAGGGCGAGCGCGCCCCCTTCGAGATCGTGCGCGCGCTCGACGCGCTCAACGATCACGACGTCGACGTCGTGATTCTCGGCCGCGGCGGCGGCAGTATAGAAGACTTGTGGGCCTTCAACGACGAAAGCGTGGCGCGTGCCATCCACCGCAGTCGCGCCCCCGTGGTCTCCGCCGTGGGCCACGAGACCGACGTCACCATCGCCGACTTCGTGGCCGACCGCAGGGCCGCCACACCCACCATGGCGGCCGAGATCGTGGTGCCGGAGCGTGAGGACGTGGCGCGCCGCCTCGATGCCTACGCGGAGAAAAGCCGCGCGCGCATGACCGCGCGCGTGGGGCTCGAGAAGCGGCGCGTGGCCGAGCTGGTGCGCAGCTACGCGCTCGGACAAGTGCGCGGGCGTGTCGAGCGGGGGATGCAGAGCCTCGATTTCGCGCTGGAGCGCGTGCAGCGCGCGCTGGTCTCGGCCGCGCTCGCGCGGCGGGCGGCGCTGGACACCGCGGGCGCGCGCCTGGCGGCACTCGACCCGCGCGAGGTGCTGCGCCGCGGCTACGCGGTCTGCCACGACGAATCCGGTGCGCACCTGGTGCGCGGCGCGCACGAAGCGGCCGCGGCCGGGCGCATGCGCGTCACCTTTCACGACGGTGTGGTGGCGGCGGCCGTCGAGGGCATGGAGATTCCGTCCGCCAAGGAGGCAGCGTCGTGAAAGAGAAGCCCAACCCAATTCCACCCGCCGGCGACGACGCACCGTCGTTCGAAGAGGCGATGACCCGGCTCGAGCGCATCGTGGCCGACCTGGAGGGAGGCCGCTACACGCTCGAAGAGTCGCTGCAACGGTTCGAAGAGGGGATCGCGCTCGGGAACCAGTGCCGGCGCATGCTCGAGCGCGCCGACCTGCGCGTGCGCACGCTGGTCGAAGCCGGCGACCGTCTCGTCGTCTCCGATCCGACCGAAACGCCCGACGAGGAACCGCGCGCATGACGCCTGGCGACTTCGAGTCCGCGCTCGCGCGCGACCGCGACCTGGTGGAGGCGCGCCTGCGCGCGATCGTCGAGGAGCGCGCGTCGCACCACGCCGGTATCGCCGAGGCGATTCGCTACGCGCTCTTGGGGGGCGGAAAGCGCCTGCGCCCGCTCCTGTGCCTGTGGACGCACGACGTCTTCGCCGGCCCCGCGCGCGCGCGAACACGCGCCACCGCGCTCGACGCGGCCTGCGCCGTCGAGTGCGTGCACGCCTATTCGCTCGCCCACGACGATCTCCCGTGCATGGACGACGACGATCTGCGGCGCGGAAAACCCAGCCTCCACCGCCGCTTCGACGAAGCGACCGCGGTGCTGACCGGGGACGCGCTGCTCACCCTCGCCTTCGACGTGCTCGCGAACCTGGACGCCGCGCCGGCGGTCGCCCTGGACGCGGTGCGGGTGCTCGCGTCGGCGGCCGGCACCGGCGGGCTCGTCACCGGCCAGGCCCTCGACCTCGAGCACACGGGCCGTGACGACGATCGCGCCCTCGCGCTGGTCGAGCGCATCCACGAGTTCAAGACCGCACGCCTCTTCGCGGCGGCGCTGGAGATCGGCGCCGTGGCCGCGTGGGACGGACGGGTCCCGGACGGCGACGCGCGCGAGCGCGTGCGCCGCGCCGGGCACCAGGCGGGCAGCGCTTTCCAAATCGTCGACGACTTGCTCGATATCGAGGGTGACGCCGCGACCCTCGGAAAGACCCCCCGCAAGGACGTCGCGCGCGGGAAGCTCACGTTCCCGGCTGTCGCCGGCCGTGGCGCCGCCGGGCAGGCCGCGCACGACCGCATCGCGAGCGCCCTCGGAACCCTGCCCGAAGCCGGCGGGACCCCGCTCGCTTCACTCATCGCGTTGGTCGAAACGAGGCGGTCGTAGGGTGGAGGGTCTATTCGATGCCCCCATCGCGCGCCCCTTGGTCGTGGGTGTCGTGGCCGGGCTGGCGGCACAGACCCTCAAACTGTTTTCTTTCCTCATCTTGGAAAAGCGGATAAACTTCCGACGGCTCGTCGAGACGGACGGCGCCCCCAACATGCACAGTGCCGCGTTCGCCGGACTGACCACGGCGATCGCGCAGAGCGATGGGTTGGCAACCTTGGAGTTCGCGTTGGCGGCGAGCCTGACCACCCTGATCACGGTGGACATCTGGAACGTCAAACACGCGGCGTCGCGCCAAGCGGACGTCGTCGATTCGATCGTACGGCGCATCCGGCCCGAACTGGCCGGGGCCGAGCGACGGTCGTTGTCGTACACGGTGTTCGACGTCCTGGCGGGCACCGGTGTGGGGGTGGCACTGGCCTGGATCATCCCGAAGTAACAAGAAGGCGCATCGCATGAGCATCCTCGACCGCATCCACTACCCATCGGATCT
>DASPGK010000114.1:0-8721 GCA_035620655.1 Candidatus Krumholzibacteriia bacterium | reverse complement strand
GATTTGCCTGGGTATCGGCGCGCTGGTTTCGCTCCCGGTAAGCGGGCTGGCGCTCGCGCACATCTATCGAATCCTGCGGCCCCGCGAGGTCGCAGGCATCCCCGCGGCGTGAAACTTTCGGCGCGCTCTCTCGTAGAAGAGAGCACTAGCAACCTCCATCACCACACGGCCCTGGGATTGAGACCCTTGCGCTCCCCGCGCTTGCAATTCCAGGGCCGTCTCATTTGCGGTAACATGGCACTTCGCAGCGTGTTACACCTCGCGGACGCGCCCACCTCACACGCCTGTATGTGCGCAGCGTGACCCGCTCACTCATGCGGATGGATCTCTCGCTCAATAAGGCGCCGTATCGCTTTTGGGTCGCGATGGCGGTCTTTCTGCTGTCGTGGATTCCCTGGGCTCCGGCGCGCGTCATCGCGATCTTCCTCGCGGCCGGACTCCTGCCCGGCTACGCGATTGCGGTTCGCTCGGGCGTGCGGTTCGACGTCGCGGTGGGAGTGGGCGCGGCGATCTCGCCCGTGATCTTCGGCGCGGCGGCGCTCGTCGCAATGCTGGTCGGTGCCGACGTGCGCGTGGCCGGAACATTCGCGAAGGGAATCGGGCTCATTCTGTTCTTGGCGCTCGGTCGTCCCTCGCAACCGCTCACAAACGAAGATCGTCGCGCGCTGGCCGGCGCGCTCGTCGTTTGCGTCGTCGCCGCCGTGCTCGCGCTCTCGCTTCCGCTCGCCGAAACGTGGTGGCGCGTGCGCGAGGACAGCTGGTTCCACGCCGCGGTCGCCGACAAGCTCGCGCGCGACGGACTTCCGCTCTCCGATCCGTACTTCGCGGGGCTTCGCATCCAGTACATGTACGTCTATCACGCGATAGTCGCGGCGTGCTCGTCGCTTTGCCGCATCGACTACTTCCACGCCATGATCCTGCTGAACGCGATGGCGCTCTCGTCCACGGTGTTCGCGTTCCACGCGCTCGCGGGTGAGTTCACGCGCCGTGCGGGCCCGCGCGTCCTCGGCACCTTCTTTTGGGTGTTCGCGATGAACGGCTGGTTCTACCTGTCGTATCCGGTGCGCCTCGCGCGCGCGGTCTTCGGCGAGACGCATGGGCTGGAGGCGCTGCGCGCCATGTTCCCGTGGACCCCGCCCGGTCACGCGACCGCGATGTCCCTCTTGTCGGTCGAAGGCAACCAGTTCATGTTCCTCGACAAGTTCATGATCGGCACCGCGCTGTCGTTGACCTTCGGGCTCGCGGCGACGCTGCTCTTGCTCCTCGTGCGCGCGCGGCGCGGGCAGTGGAGCGCGTACGACGACGTCGCCTTCGTCCTCGCACTCGCGGGCTCGGTGTTGTTGCACCTCGTGACCGGATTGACCGTGGCCTTCGTGACGGCAGCCGTGCTCGCGTTCCTGCTGGTGATTCGTTCGCAACCGTCGCCGGGCGGGCCGTCGTACGCGCGCCTGGTGGGATGGATCGTGTTGGTACTCGCGGCCACCGCGCCCTACCTGTACTCGGTCGCGCCGCGCGAGGGGAGCGCATCGATCGCCTTCGCGCTCCAGCGAGCACACGCGGTCGGACTGGTCTTCGACGTGCTTCCGGCGCTGGTCCTGGCCGTCGTGTTCCTTCGCAGCGCGTCGCGCGACACGGCCGACGCGCTCGGCGCTCGGCCCTTGGCCGAGATGAGCTTGAGCGCGACCGGGATTCTGCTGCTGTGGACGCTTCTGGTCGCGGGCGTCGGCCTCACCTTCGACCTCGCCACCAACAACGAGACCAAGTTCGCGTTTCTCGTGTTCCTGCCGCTCGCGGCGCTCGCGGTGGGTGCGCTCGATCGGTGGTGGGATGCACGATGCTCGCGTGTCGTCGCCATCGTGCTCGTCGCGTCCGCGACACTTCCTCTGCACGCGATCTATTTCGCGCACGCCTTCCGCGACGCCTCCACCTTCGACGTGAGCGATCCCGAAAAGGCGGTCTACGGTTGGGTCGCCAAGAGCGCACCGCGCAATGCAATCGTCATCGAAGAGAACGATATCGTGCGCATTCCCGTGCTGGCCTCGCGCGACCTGTACTGGGGCACGGAAGGCTACGCGCGCAACTGGGGCTACCCGCAGGACGAGATGATCGCGCGCAAGCGCGTGCGCGACGCCGTGTTCTCCGACGCGGGCGCGAGCGAGCTCGACATGATGCGCCTGCGCTCGCTCGAGAGGCCCGTCTTGGTCGTGTATCGTCGGCATCCGGAGGGCATGATCGACGCGCCCGAGCGCTTCGAGAAGGACCGGCGCTTCCACGGGCGCTTCGCGACCCCGGAGATCGCGGTGTGGGAACTGTTCGTGGACGAGTGAGGCGTTAGCGGATCATGAACTCGGAGAGATTGCGGCACGAAGACACCACCGTGTCGATGGCGCGCTGCATCGGCCCCGCGACGCGCATGCCCGACGCCATCGTGTGCCCGCCGCCGCCAAACTGCTTCGCGATCGCGTGCGCGTCGACCTTGCCGTTGGAGCGCAGCGACACCTTGATGTCGCCTTCCTCGGTCTCCTTGAAGAAGAGCACCAGCTCGACGCCCTTGATCGCGCGTACCAGGTCGACGAAACCGTCCATGTCGTCGTAGGTGGCGCCCGCGTTGTTGACCATCTCGAGCGTGGCCGTGAATATGGCGATCTTCCCGCCCGCTTCGGACTCCAGCGTGCTCAAGACCGGCCCCAACAGACGCCCCGCCCCCCAGCTCTTGCTCCCGAACACCTTGCGGTGCATCTCGAACGGAACCACGCCCGCGTCGCACAGCTCCGCCGCCGTGCGCAGCACGCGCGCGTCCGTATTCGAGAAGCGGAACGTGCCGGTGTCGGTGATGATGGCGGCGTAGAGCGAGTCGGCGATGGGGCGCGTCACCTCGCCGTCGCGGGCCCGAATCATCTCGTAAATCAAGAGGCCGGTGGCGGCGGCCGAGGTGTCGGTCACCGTGTGATCCGCGAAGCCGGACGTGTTCCCCTGGTGGTGGTCGATGCACGCGCGCGGTAGCGAACGCGCTTGGAGCGCGCGGCCGATGTTACCGAGCTGCTCCCAGTTGTTGACGTCGACGATGATGCACGCATCGACCGTGTCGAGGAGCGGTTGCGTCCCCGGCTCGCCGTAGACGCGAATCTCGTTGTCGGCGTCGAGGAAGCGAAGCACCTCGGGTGTGTCGGTGGAGTTCATCACGATCACTTTCTTCCCGATCTGGCGGAGAAAATGCGTGAGCCCCATCTCCGAGCCGATGGCGTCGCCGTCCGGGTTGATGTGGGACGTCACCACGAAGGCGTCGTGGCGGTCGATGAACTCGCGGATCCGGTTCCACATGGCGGCTACTTCGACTTTGACTCCAGGGCGTCGAGGAATTCGACCGCGCGGCGTAGGTGCGGAATCGTGATCGACCCGCCCACGACCAGCCCAATACTGAATACCTCGAAGAACTCCTCGCGCGTGACACCGGCCTGGTGGCACTCCTGGACGTGGTAGGCGATGCAGTCGTCGCAGCGCAGCACCATCGAGGCGACCAGCCCCAGCATCTCCTTGGTCTTGGCCGGGAGTGCGCCCCCCTGATACGTGTTGGTGTCGAGGTTGAAGAACCGCTTCACGACCAGATTGTCGGTCGCGAGGACGCGATCGTTCATTTTTTTACGGTACTCGTTGAACTCGCGGACGATGTCGGACATACCTGCCTCCGGCGCAATGTCCGAACAGAATAGCCTACCGAGGCGCTTCGCGCCATCGGCTCGTTGACGGGCGTGAAAGCGGTTACTGGACCGCAGGGATGGTCGCGAATCGACTGCTGCGCACCAAGTCGTACTTGCGGGCGTAGTCCGAGAGCGCGCGCAGCCCGTCCATCTCGGCGGCGCCGAGCTCGTAGGACCACGAGCGCGTGAGGTAGTCGTAGGCGACCATCGCGTCCATCGAGAGCGCGAGGGCGATTTCTTCGGCCAGCGACGCCAGTCGCTCGAGGCCGTACGTGCTCAGCGACGCGAGCGTGTTGCGGATCTCTTCGAGGCGCGGTTCTTCGTCGCTCACCCACACCGAGTGCACGAGCGGGGTCTTGGTGAGCGATTTCCACATCTCGGTGACGTTGAAGCGCGTGAGCCCTTCGGTCGGCGGGGCGACGGCTTCGCGCAGGGCCGCCACGCCGGTGATCAACGCCGCGTCGTAACGGTCGCGCCAATCGTCCTCGTTCAGGCGCTTCTCGACCATGAGGTCGGGGAAGACGTGCTGCTGTTCGGCCAATACGATGCGGAGCACCGCCACCGGTGTCCGGCAGCACTCGCCCACGGCGATGCGCTGGACCTCTTCGAGCGGCTTCTGCGAGACCAGCACGATGCCGCCCGGCGCCGAGCGACCCACCAGCGCGGGGCCCGGGAGGAGGTAACGCCCCGCGCCGCGCAGGTACTCGATGCTCGGGACCAGGGCCGCGTCGTAGCGGCCGCGTTCGAACGAATCGACGAGGGTGGCTTGGGACTCGTAGGTCAGGCGCGCAAGGTCGGCGTGTCCGTTGGAGAGCCCGCACAGGAGAGGCCGGTTGGCGATGAAGTCGGCGGCGCCGAATCGGAGCGGGCTCACGTCGTCCTCCCACGGGACGGGTTCGGTGGTCGTCTTTGCCCTTCGGCGCGCGGAGCACCACGCCCGCGGCGGTCGAAGGTGCGCTGCTTATAGCACCCGCTCAAAAATTACAGCAAGCGTTATTCCACTTGGGTTATGATGCTGCTCGCCTCGTCTCCCGAGGATTCCCGGATGCCGACCCAACCCGACCCGACCCCTCCGTCCCGCCGTCAGGACGTCGCTTTCTTCGTCCTCCTGAACCTGGTCGGGCTCCTATTCTTCTCTCTTGTCCGTAACAATTCCTTCTGGCACGGCGATGATTGGGAGTATCTGATCCACGCCCTTCGGATCGAGGGGGATTGGCGGGAGATCTTTTCGACCCGGCTCCACCAAACGTTCCAGCCGCTGCCCAACCTGATCTTCTTCCTCGAGTTCCAGGCCTTCCAACTCGATGCGGAACGCTACTACCTGTTCAACGTCCTCGTGCATTCCGCAAACGCGTTCCTGGTCTACAAGCTGGTCCGGACCCTCCTGAGGGACCGGACCATCGCGGTGCTGTCGGGGCTCCTGTTCGAGTTCGCGGTAGGGAACTACGGGAAGTCGGTGATGACGGTCTCCGGGGTGAGCGACCTCGTCATCACGGCGCTCACCCTCCTCACGATGATCTTCTACGTTCGCAACGAGCTCCAGGACCGGGGGGCCCTGTGGACACGTAACTTCTTTCTTTGCTTGGTCTTTTTCACGCTAAGCCTCCTTTCCAAGACGACCTCGTTCTCGGTCATCGGGCTCATGTTCGCCTTCAACCTGCTCTATCGGGAGCAGACCGGCCGAAGGCTCCTGGACGCGAACTTCGTGGCCATCGCCGGCTATGCGCTGGTCGTCCTGGTGGTCAAGCTCGTCGCCCAGGGGGCGATCCCCGGCTCGCAGGATCTGGCCATCTTCTCGTGGTCGTTCTTCAAGAACTACCCCGCGTACCTGGTCCGCATGGTGTTCCCGATCCACGCCTCCACCCTGGTCTCCGACGCCGGCTGGCTGGTCCGCTTCATCTACGAGTTCGCGACCGCGATTCGGATCCTCATCTTCTTGAGCATCGTCTCGTACTCGGTCTTCGGGTTCATTTTCGGCAACCGCGTGATCCGCTTCTTCATCGCTTGGACCTACATCATGATCACGCCGTTTTGCTTCTTTCGGTTTCCATCGGATTGGCTCGACATTCGGTTCCTGTATCTGGTGTCGGTCGGCTTCCACATGATCCTCGCGTCGGGGACGGTACTCGCGGCGCGGCTGCTGTATCAGAAGCCGTGGCGACGCCGATTGCCGTATCTGATCCCCGCGTTCTTCGTGGGGCTCTCGTACTTCGTGCTGCAGCAGCTCGACTCGAACTACGAGCGCAAGGCGGCCTCGCCCCAGCTGAACACGGTCAAGGGGAGGTTCTACGAGATGTACGCGAAGAAGACGGAGACGCGCGAGACGCTACCGAAGACGGAGTGAGCTAGATCAAGTAGCGGACGTTGGTCCCCGGAATCGCTTCCAGGCGGCCCATCAGCTTGGCTTCGATGGTGCCGTTCAACACGCAGAGGTCGTCTTCGTAGGTGTTGCTCGCGTCGTGCAGGAGCCCGCGCACGAGTGAGATGGTCTTGCCGTCGCCGGCCGAGAGCTTCACTTCGACCCGAATATTACGACCATAGAAGAATGAGTCGATGCGCTCGCGCAGCTCGTCGATGCCGGTGCCTTCGGAGGCCGACACGAAGGCCGCGTCGGGGAAGCGCTGGCGAAGTCCTTCCAAGAGGGGCGGCGCCATGCGATCGATCTTGTTGAACACGTAGAGCGTCTGCACCCCAGGATTATCGATCGAGCGCACGGTCGTGTCGGTCACTTCCATCTGCTCTTCCCACGCGGGGTGCGACACGTCGACGACGTGGAGGTACAACTCGGCCTGCGCGGTGTCTTCGAGGGTGGCCTTGAAGGACGTCGTCAGGTGATTGGGCAGCTTGCGGATGAACCCGACGGTGTCGATCAGCAGAATATCGTGGCTCGCGTGGCCGTTGCCGTTACCATTCCCGTTTCCATTGCCGTTGCCGTTGGAGCTCATCTTGCGCGTCGTGGTGTCGATGGTCGCGAAGAGCTGGTCGCGCACCAGGACGTCGGCGCCGGTCAATCGCCGCATCACGGTCGACTTGCCCGCGTTGGTGTAGCCGATCAAGGCGGCGACGTGACGACTCGAGCGCGCGTTGCGCATGGTCTCGCGGTGGCGGTCGATCTTCTCGAGCTGGCGCTTCAGCGACGCGATGCGCTGATAGATCTTCCGGCGGTCGACTTCGAGCTGGGTTTCGCCGGGGCCGCGTGTTCCGATACCGCCCGCCTGCCGTTCGAGGTGCTGCCAGAAATGCTTCAGGCGCGGCAGCGAATACTCCAGCTGCGCGAGCTCGACTTGGATCTTGGACTGCTGGGTCTTCGCGTGGCGCGCGAAGATGTCGAGGATCAGCTCGGTGCGGTCGATGCAGCGAACGTTGAGACGCTTTTCGAGGTTCTTGGCCTGCGCGGGTGCGAGGTCGTCGTCGAACACGACCAGGTTGACGCCGAGCTCGTCGCAGGTCTGCTTCAAGTCGTCGACTTTACCGTCGCCGATGAAGGTGGTGACGTCGACGCGGGCGCGTCCTTGGACGGTGCGACCGACGACTACGGCGCCCGCGGTGGTTGCAAGCTGCTCGAGCTCGTCCAGGTGCTCGTGCGCGGCGCCGACGGAACTCCCCGGCAGACTCACGCCGACGAGGTAGGCCCTCTCGACGCGCGTTCGAGTTATAAGTTCAAACGTGCGCTTCACTTGGGAAGGCAACCTCGGCTTTGTGAAAGACGTCTGGTTTCGATGGCAACCTCGCTAATGGGTCAAATCTGCCCGGAGTATAACAAAATTGGGGCCAAGTCGATAGCGGCGGGATTGATTCCACTCGCGTATCTCGATTAGCATTGGTTGGTCGGCTACGTCGCGCATTTCCCCCTCGTCCGGCAGGCGGAGTATGTCCTCCAGGCTATATACCGCAACGCTCTTGTTCGCGGGCATCCACACTATCGTTGCGCCCGCGTTTGCGCAGAGAATCGGCGTCTACCTGGACCCAACGGGCGACCTCTCCTCATGGTGCAACACCATCCCGTCCTTCCAGATCTATGTCGTATTCCACGGTGATCCCACTCAGTACGGCGGCGGCGAATACAAGCAAGTCCGATTCGCCGTCTCTCCGCCACCGTGCGCCAGCGTCGTTGCCGACGCCTGGGTGTTGGGGCTCGGAAATGTGGACCCCAGCGTGCTCCTGAGCGGAGTGACGGTTCCTCTTGGGTCGTGTCGATCGGACGAGGCGGTCGTGGCCCGGATAGCGGTACTCGCGCTGGGTCCTCACACGGAATGCTGCGCCCTCCGAGTAGTGCCGGACTCGGGTGCGCCCTCCGGCATGATCGAGTTCACGCGCTGCGATGACGAGATCGTGCGTTTGTTCGAAGGAACCGTCGCGGGCAATCTCGGCGACCCAGGTCAGCCGTGCACCCCCGGTACCTGGACGCTCCCATCCAACCCCTACCCGCCGGATGGCGCCACTGGCGTTGCGCTCGATACCGACGTGGCCGCAATCGTCCACTGGCCGCCCATGGTGCTCGGTTGCCCCGCGCTTTATGGCGAGATGATCCGAGTGTTCTTCGGTACCGATCCGAATCCGCCCGAGATCGGCGCCGAACTTCTAGCAACGGTCGCGTTCAACCCGGGCCCGCTGCAGTCGAACACGAAATACTACTGGAAGATCGTCTACATAAACACCCTGGGTAGTGGCTCCCAGCTCCCGGGTGAACCGGCCGTATGGAGCTTCACCACGACGGAAACCGTGGCAACCCAGTCGAGCACGTGGGGGGCCGTAAAGGCGATGTATCGGTGAGCTACTTCAACTGCACCATGCGTTGCGTGACCGAGCGCCGGCCGATGGTGAGTTTCACGTAGTAGACCCCGCTCGCCACACTCGCGCCCTGGTCGTCTTGGGCCGACCAGCCCGTGCGATAGCGCCCGGGCGCGTGCGGGGATTCGACCAGGGTCGTGACCAGGCGACCGGTGACGTTGTACACCTTGACGCTGGTCTCGACGGCTTCGCCGGAGAGTTGGTGCTCGACGCCCTCTTCGTCGACCACGGT
>DASPGK010000113.1:0-2679 GCA_035620655.1 Candidatus Krumholzibacteriia bacterium | reverse complement strand
CGACGGCGATTCGTTCGTGATGAACGCGGATCGATTGCTCAGCGCCGCGAAGACGTACGCGCTGGCACTCGCGCGCCGCGGCTATCAACCGCCCGACCCGATGGTGGAGATTCCGGTCGCGGGCGAGGGCGGCATCGCGGCCATCAAGACGCAGCTCTACAACATGAAGGAAGGACGCGCGATCAGCGAGTACGACGCCTACCTGGGCGGCGAGCTCGCGCGCATCCTGTGCGGCGGGGAACTGCCGGCGGGCACCAAGGTCAGCGAGGACTACTTGCTCCAACTGGAGCGAGAGGTTTTCTTGCGGGTGTGCGGTCAGAAGAAAACCCAGGAGCGCATGGCGTTCATGTTGAAGGAAGGCAAGCCGCTGAGGAACTAGCATGAGAGACGCCTACATCATATCCGCCGTGCGCACGCCCGTGGGCCGCGCGTTCAAGGGAACGCTGCGCAACACGCGCCCCGACGAGCTGGCGGCGATCGCCATTCGCGAAGCCGTCGCGCGCGCGAAGGGGTTGGATCCCGCGCGGATCGAAGACGTCGTGATCGGCTGTGCGATGCCGGAAGGCGAGCAGGGCCTGAACGTGGCGCGCTTGGCGCTCTTGCGCGCGGGGCTGCCCATCACCGCCGCGGGCGTCACCGTGAATCGCTTCTGCGCTTCGGGACTGCAGGCCATCCACGACGCCAGCGCGCGCATTCGCATGGGCGAAATCGACGTCGCCGTCGCGGGCGGCACCGAGTCGATGAGCATGATCCCGATGAGCGGCGTGAAACCGTCGCCCAACCCGGGCTTGGTCGGCGACATGCCGGGCGCCTACGTCAGCATGGGGAACACCGCGGAGAACGTCGCAGAGAAGTACCAGATCGCGCGCGAGGCGCAGGACGCCTTTGCGCTGCGCAGCCACACCAACGCCGCCAAGGCCATCGCCGAGGGCCGTTTCAACGACGAAATCGTGCCGGTCAAGGTGGTCGAGAAGTCAATCAACGCCAAGAACAAGATCGAGTCGAAGGAGATCGAGTTCAAGGTCGACGAGGGCGTGCGGACGGACACATCCCTCGAAGCGCTGGCGGCGTTGAAGCCCGCGTTCCGCGCCGGCGGCACCGTGACGGCCGGCAATTCGTCGCAGATGAGCGACGGCGCCGCCGCACTCGTCATCGTCTCCGAAGACGTCATGAAAGAGCTCGGTGCGAAGCCGCTCGGCAAACTCGTCGCCTTCGCGACCGCTGGTGTCGAGCCGGAGCTGATGGGCATCGGGCCCGCGCTCGCCATCCCCAAGGTGCTCAAGCAAGCGAACCTCACCGTGGGCGACATCGGGCTCGTCGAGCTGAACGAAGCCTTTGCGTCGCAGGCCGTCTATGTGCAGCAAACGGTCGGGATTCGCTCCGACCGCCTGAACGTCAACGGCGGCGCCATCGCACTCGGGCATCCGCTGGGGTGCACGGGGTCGAAGCTCACGACCACGCTGCTCTACGAGATGCAGCGGCGCGGCGTCGAGTACGGCATCGTGACGATGTGCGTCGGCGGCGGCATGGGTGTCGCGGGAATCTTTCAGCGAGCGTGAGGAACCCGCTCCCATTTCCCCTCCGCTCGTGGTATGGTCCAGCCCACGCGCGTCGACTCGACAACTCCGGTCTTCGATTCATTCGCACGCGCAGTTAGTGTAATTCATTAACCGCGTGGCACGTTGCCACCTCACCGAGGAGTGCGTATGAATCGCTGGATACGTCTTTGTAGCGTTACTCTGGTCCTCGTTGCCACGGCAACGCCGTCGTTTGCGGCTCTGGGCCTGCAGGCGGGCGCGGCGATCGACCCCGACATGTTCCTGATCGGCGGACGCTTTCGGAGTAGCCCCCTGAGCGACACGTCGATCACCATGGTTCCCAGTATAGAATTCGGCATTGGTGATAACATCTGGATGTTCGCGGGCAACCTCGACGGACACTACGACTTCAAGACCGACTCCAAGTACGCGCCGTATGTCGGCGCCGGCCTGACGCTGAACTGGTTCGACTTCGACGAGGGCGACGGCGATCTCGAGTTCGGCGGCAGCATCCTTGGGGGCATCCAACTCAACGAGAAGTTCTTCTTCGAGACGAAGGTTGGACTGGGCGATGTCCCCGACTGGAAGTTCATCCTCGGTTGGGGAAAATAGCGCCGGATCGATATCGCGGTTTGTAAGCGGGCGGTGGCGCGTTGGGCGCACCGCCCGCGCCTCTTTCCGGTACGATGTTTGCGTCGTTGACCCCGGTTGCCCCCAAGTCTTACGTTTAGACCAGCACCAGCATCGATTTCCGAATGTGCGTGGGCGGCGGCATGGGCGTGGCCGGTATGTTTCAGAGAGTGTGATCGGCATGGACATGAAGCAGTATCTACTCGACACCTGGGCGTTCAACGATCGCGCCAACAAGCAGGTGCTGGCCCGCATCCGCGATCTGCCCGACACAGCGGAGAGCATTCGCTTCTTCAGCCACCTCATCAATTCCCAGAAGAAGTGGCTGGCGCGCATCCATCAATTCCCGAAGGATCCCAACCTGGATTGGTGGGAGCCCGGCTACGCGCTGGAGGATCTCGAGCGCGCGTGGGACGCGAGCCTCGCGGCGTGGAGGGAGTTCGTCGCCGACAAGAGCGAGCAAGAGTTGTTTGCCGAGGTGAAGTGGGTGGGCTACGATGGAAAGACCTGG
>DASPGK010000112.1:0-5529 GCA_035620655.1 Candidatus Krumholzibacteriia bacterium | reverse complement strand
CAGCGCGGTCGAGCTGGGCGAGACGTCGTCGGTCGATCGCACGGCCTTGCGTATTACTCTCTCCTCGCGCAACGGAACGCCGCTGGTCGCGCCCGATCCCATGCCGGCCGAGCTGCCGATCCTGCTCTTTTGGAGCGACCTCGCGCACACCTGCACCGTCCGCCGCTGCCTCGCCAACATGCCGGCGCCGCCGCGCTTCGTCGCGATTGCGGCCAAGGGCGGACAGGAATCCGTGATCGAGAAGAAAGTGGCCTTGCGCGTGCGTCGCCCGATGGAGCACGAGCCGATGCTCACGGCGGGACGGCGCGCCTTCCCGGGCTTTCGCATGATGCGCGAGTTCTTCGCCCTGCCACAGCGCTTCATGCAGTTCGTGATCACCGGGCTAGACACGTGCGAGGAGCTGCAGGAAGCGGGTGCCCTGCGCATCGAGGCCACTCTCCCCCTGTCGATTCGCGACCTGCCCCCCTTCGACGTGAAGAACTTCCTACCGTTCACGTCGGCGGTGTGCAACGAGTGGAGTGGGAGTGCCAAGCCGATTCACTACGACGGCACGCGCGAGACCTACGCGCTAGAAGCCGACCACGCCGGCGGCGCCGAGATCCTGCGGGTCGAGAGCGTGCGCATGCTGCCGCGCGGCGCCGATTCGTTCACGCCCGTCGAGCCCTTCAATTACTACAACCGCGAGATACCGAGCTACCGGCCCGGCTCCGAGTCGTACCACCTGTCGGAGTCGCGCCGCCGGGTTCGCTGGAACCTCGACTTGAACAACCTGGCGCCGCCGGGCACGCAGGTGGTCGTCGGCGCCGACCTCGCGCTCGCCAATGCGGACGCGCACGAAGTGCTGGGGGCCCGCGCCGTGCTGGCCAACTACGAGGGCGTTCCCGAGGATCTGGCGGCCAACACGATCGCCCCCAGCACGGAGTTCACGCCCGCACTCGAGGCCGAAGGGCAGTACTGGCAGCTGGTCGACATGGTTGCGAGCAGTCTCTCCGCCATGGCGAGTCCGCTGCGCTTGCAGATGTTCCTGCTCCATTTGAACCGCACCGACAACCACATCATGGCCGGTGCCATTCGCGGAATCAAGGGCGTAGAGCTTCGCATGACGACGACCACCTTGCGCCAGCAGCCGCTCAAGGTGGCCACGATGCAGGTCGACATCGATCGCGGCGAGTACTTGAACAGTGGGTTCATCGAGGTGTTCTTCGACGCGTTCTACGGCCTGCTCGAAGAGTTCGTCCCGCTGAATTGCTCGTTGGAACTCGAAGTTCGCGACGCCGATACCAAGAAAGTCGAGCGTCGTTGGCTGCCGGAAGGAGCCCGGTACACGTGGACTTGAGCGCCCGGGTCGCGACCCACGCGAGAAAGTACACCTACTACAAACTGCTCCACGATCTGGAGCGGCTGGGGTGCTACGGGCCCGAGCGACTCAAGGTGCGCCCGGTGGGATCGCGTATGTTTCCGGCGCGGGACGTTTGCGACGTTCACTTGGGCGGCACGGACGGCGCGCCGGACGAGCTTCCGAGAGCCGAGGTCGTGGTCTCGTTCGGCGGTCTCTTCGGCGTCGACTCCCCCCTGCCGATGTATTTCGACGATATCCTGGACGAGGATACGCCCGCGAGCGCCAATCTGCGCGGCCTGCTGACCCTGATCGGGAATCGCTACTATCACCTGCTCTACGAGATCTGGAGTCGGATGGCACCGATGTTCTGCGGTGAGCAGGCGTTGGAGAACTTCGTGCGGAAGCCGGCGTTGTCCATCTGCGGTCTCGGTCACTTGAAAGGAGCACGTATCAACGTGCTCGCAGGCGCGGCGTTTCTCGTCCAGGGGATGCGCAATCGCTGGGGCCTGGCCTCCATGCTGGAGAGCTTTCTGGGCGCGCCGGTGTACGTGGCGGACTTCGACCCCGCGCAAGTGCCGCTGCGCGACCGGGAACGAACGCGCCTCGGCGACGCCGACACGGCCGTGCTCGGCCGGACTTTTCGCGCGACGCCGTACCGAGACACCTTCACGACGCACGTGCGCGTCGTGTGCGGCCCGCTGGACTGCGATAAGTACATCGGTCTCCTGCCCGGCGGCGAGCTCCACGCGGTTCTGTCGTACCTGACGTTCCGTTACCTGCCGGCCGACCTCGAGTACCGGGTCGAGTTGGTGCTGGCCGCCGAGGCGGTAAAAGAGTTGCGCTTCCAGTTGAGGCCGGGCGGGCTTCGCCTGGGTGCGACCACCGTTTTGGGCGCCTCGCGGATCCGGCGCGAGCTCCGCATCGTCCGCGAGGGAATCAGCCTGGCCTCACGGCCGGAACAACTTCGGGAGATCATCGAGTTCATCGAGTCACGGGGCCCCGCGCGTTCTACAGGGACGAGGAACGAACAAGATGGCGAAGCAATCGCATCTCTCAAGTCTGCGTAATCTACTCGGACGCTGCAACAGCACGACGGTCGAGATCCTGCTGGATGCGACTGCCTTGTGCCGCCGGCTGGGGCACGCCGAGATCCTCCCGGAGCACGTCGTGGACAGCGCGCTGGCCCGGTCCGACTCCGACTTCGGACTCCTGTGCCGGCACTTCGGTCTCGACCTATCGTCGCTCAAGTCCGACGTCAATCGGGTGCTGAACGAACAGAAGACCATCGGCGTGCCGAGGCCACCCATGAGCGCGGGCACTGTCGAGCTCCTGGAACGCGCATGGAATCGCGTGTCGACCGGCGCCGGGCGAGGCTTCATCCGCAGCGGCGATCTGTACTGGGCGATCGCGACCGACGCGAACGATAAGGTCTCCCGTCCGCGGCGTCGGATTCGCGAAGCGACCAAGGTCGAAGAACTGGAGAAGGACTTCGACCGTTTGGTCGCGCACGCGAGCGAGGGCGTGGGTGCGGTGGAGGGCGGAGCGGGGGCGGCGGCGACGGACGCACCGTCGGCGATGCCGACGGGCGGGGGCGGTACCTCCGAGGCACCGGCGCGCGGCGACGGTGGCTACGTCGCGAAGTACTGCGTGAACTTCACGCTCCTGGCCGAGCAGGGCAAGCTCGACCCCGTGTTCGGCCGCGACGAAGAAATTCGAGAAGCGATCGACATCCTCGCCCGTCGGAGAAAGAACAATCCCATTCTCGTGGGAGAGCCCGGGGTGGGCAAGACCGCCATCGTCGAGGGGTTGGCGCTGCGCATCGTGCAGGGCGACGTTCCCGCCAATTTCGCCAACTTCCACGTCATCGGCCTGGACCTCGGGCTGATGCAGGCCGGCGCCAGCGTCAAGGGCGAGTTCGAGAAACGGCTCAAGGGCGTCATAACCGAGATCAAGGAATCCCCGGTTCCCACCATCTTTTTCATCGACGAAGCCCATACGCTGGTGGGCGCAGGCGGACAGGCCGGCGGCAGCGACGCCGCCAATCTGCTCAAGCCCGCGCTCGCGCGCGGAGAGCTTCGCTCCATCGCGGCCACCACGTGGTCGGAGTACAAGCAGTACTTCGAGACCGACCCGGCGCTCACGCGGCGCTTCCAACTCGTTCACGTCAAGGAGCCCGACTTGGACGACGCCAAGACTATGCTGCGCGGACTGCGCGCGAAATACGAACAAGCCCACGGGATCCGCATCCTGGACAGTGCCATCGAGGGCGCGGTGGAGGCGGCCAAGCGCTACGTCGCGGGCCGCTATCTCCCCGACTCCGCGATCGATCTCATTGATACTGCGTGCGCCAAGGTGAAAAACGTGCTCCAGAGCAAACCCGCGGTCATCGACCAGATCGAACGAGATCTCACCGACCTCGAGATCGAGCGCACGTCGGTGCTTCGGGAAGTCGAAGAGGGTCGCGCGGGCGCGAAGACCCGCTTGCAGGCCGTCGACGGTCGCCGCAGCGAGCTCAGCGCACGCTTGGAGGCGCAGCGCGAACGCTGGCAGGTGGAACGCGTCAAGGTCGACGCGATCCACGAGGTGGCACGTCAGGTCGCGCAAGCGCGCGAGCGACTGGAGGAGGCGCGCCAGGCGCTCGACTTCGAGAAAGCCGCTACAATTGAGCGGGAGGAACTCGCGAAGCTGGGAGAACAGCTTGGCCGCGAGATCGACGCGCTGAAGGAGCTACAAGGCGACGAGCCGCTGTTGCACGCGGAAGTCGATTCGGACACGGTGCTGTCGGTCGTGGCGCAGTGGACGGGAGTGCCGGTCCACAAGATGGCGGCCGGCGACGCGGCCAAGATCGCGTCGCTCGAGCGTCACCTGGGCGAGCGCATCAAGGGCCAAGAGCACGCGGTGCAACTGATATCGGAAGTGCTCAAGACGCACAAGGCCGGCATCGGGGACCCCAACCGTCCCATCGGCGTGTTCCTGTGCCTGGGCCCGTCGGGCGTGGGAAAGACCGAAATCGCGCTGGCGGTCGCCGACATATTGTTCGGGGGCGATTCGTTCATCACCAAGATCAACATGTCGGAGTACAGCTCGGGATTCAGCGAATCGCGGCTGATTGGGGCGCCGCCGGGCTACAAGGGCTACGGCAAGGGCGGCGTGCTAACCGAAGCCGTCCGGCAGAAACCCTATTCGGTGGTGTTGCTCGACGAAGTGGACCGCGCGGACTCGCAAGTATGGAGCTTGTTCTATTCGCCCTTCGAGAAGGGTGAGATGAACGACGGCGAGGGGCGCAAGATCAACTTCCGCAACACGTGCATTTTTCTCACGTCGAACCTCGGCAGCGACGCCATTCTGAAATGGGCCGAGATGCGCGCGAAACAGGCGGCGCCTGCCGCCGCCGGCAAGGTGGACGCGGACGAAACGGCGGAGGAGCAACTCACGCTGGAAGCGCTCACGGAATACCTGAAGGACGTGGCGGGCAAGACGTTCACCATGCCACTGCTCGCGCGCATGACGCTCGTCCCGTTCATTCCCCTCGACCGCGAGGCGCTCAAAGAGATCGTGAGACTCAAGTTGGCCAAAGTGAAGAACCAGCTCAAATCGCAGCGTAAGCTCGAGTTCGGCTGGGACGAGGGTGTTCCCGACTGGATCGTCGATCGCTGCGAGACGGCGGGCTTCGGCGCACGCCTCATCGATCAGACGGTGCAAACCGACATGCTCCCGGGGGTGACTCGCGAGCTCCTCGCTGCGTTGGCCCGGGGCGAATCGCCGACCTCGGTGCACGTGTCGGTGGGGGCGAACGGGGCCGGGTTGCAGGTTCGGGTGTCGTAGGGATGTCGGCTCGAGACAGGGAGGAAAACACGTTGTCAAAGCACAAACGATCTGCGTGGTTAATGGTGATTGCGACGCTCGCGCTCGTCGCGGGGTGCGATGAGGAAAACAACGACTGGGGCCCGTTTCCCCCCAACTTGTCGGCTCCGGTCGTCACGGCGGAAGTTACACAGGCAGTTCCGAGCTCGGTGAACGTCTGTGGGGTGCAAACGACTACGCTGTCGGCGTCGTTCGAGGACAGTGACGCGCCCGACGTGGGGAGCTTCGCAGTTACCTTCAAGATTCAGCAAGTCGACTCGATCGAGACGCTCGTGAACGCTGGACGCAATGGTGACAACGGCGGGCGAGTGACCATCGAGAGCACC
>DASPGK010000111.1:0-2312 GCA_035620655.1 Candidatus Krumholzibacteriia bacterium | reverse complement strand
TCGACGTCGGCTGCGGCATGGGGCAGCTTTCGCGCGCGATCGCGCGCGCGGCGGGAAAGCGCGGGCGCGTGGTGGGGATCGAGCGCAGCCGCGAGCAGATCGAGGAAGGCCGGCGGCAGGCCGCGGCCGCCAAAGAAGCCGACACGGTCGACGTGCGCGAGGGCGACGCGGGCACCCCGCCGCTCTCCGATGACGAGTGGGGCACGTTCGACATCGCGCACGCGCGCTTCGTTCTCGAGCACGTCGCCGACCCCGCGCGCGTCGTGCGCGCGATGGTCAAGGCGGTGCGCCCCGGCGGGCGTATCGTGCTCGAAGACGACGACCACGAGCTGCTTCGCTTCCACCCCGCCGTTCCCGAATTCGAATCGGCGTGGCGCGCGTACATGCGCGCCTACCAAGCGGTCGGCAACGACCCCGTGATCGGACGCAAGCTGCCGGCGCTGCTGGTCGAAGCGGGAGCACGACCGTCCGCGAGCGACTGGCTGTTTTTCGGGGCCTGCCAGGGTTCGCCCACGTTTCCAATCATCGTCTCGAATTGCCGGAGCATCATGGCGGGTGCGCGCGCGTCGGTGATCGGGTACGGCGGACTTTCGGCGGACGCCTTCGAGGCGGCGCTGGTCGCCTTCGATCGCTGGAGTCGTGAGCCGGGTGCGGCGCTGTGGTACTGCACGTTCTGGGCGGAAGGCGTCAGGCCGAACGCGTGAGCCCGTTACTCGGGCGGCAGCGAGCGCAGGAAGAAGTCCAGCACATTGAGCCCCATGATGCGCGCGATTTGGTGCGCGTCGAATCCCTCCGCCATCAAGGCCTCGGTCAGATAGACCATTCCGGACGCGTCGAACGGCGTGCGCACCGCTCCGTCGAAGTCGGATCCCAGCGCCACCGCGTCGATGCCCGCCACGCGCACCGCGTGGCGCACCGCCCGCGCGATGGCTGCGGGGTCGTGGCCGCATACCGCGGCGTTCCAGAATCCGATCCCGATGACGCCCCCGCGCGCCGCGATCCGCGCGAGTTGGTCGTCCGAGAGGTTGCGTGGCCCCGGGCAGGTCCCGTCGACTCCGGTGTGCGAGACGAGCACGGGGACCGTCGGCATCGCGAGCACATCGGCGATGGTCGCATCCGACGCGTGCGCGAGGTCGACGATGCCGCCCAGCGAGTCGATGTGCGCGACCACACGGCGCCCGAAGTCGGTGAGGCCGTGCTTTCGCCACCCGTGCGCCGAACCGCCGACGGCGTTGTCGCCCATGTGGGCGAGGCCGAACACGCGCACGCCGGTCATGAACAGATAGTCGATCGATCGAAGATCGTCGCGCGCAAGGTGCAAGCCTTCGACCGCGAGAATAGCGCCGACGGGCGGCGGAGTCGCGAGGCGCTGGGTGCCGAATTCGGCCAAGCCGCTCGCGCTCGTCACCACCACCAGGCCGCCCTCGGACCGGGCGACCGCGTCGTGGAACACGCGCGCTTGATGGAGCGCGCGGGCCACCGGCGAGGCCCAGGTCGCGCGCGGCCATCGGTGGGCGAAGGCGGCCGCCCCGAGAACATCGGGCCTTGCCGGCGTGCGGCGGTAATTGGAGAGGAGCGGGTAGGCGTTGGGAAGCGAGAAGACCTGGAGCGCCACGCGCCCCTCTTGGAGACGCGGGAGGTCGGCGTGGCCGCGGGTCGACCGGGTCAGGAGGCCGCGATCCCACAGCACCGCGTCGCAGTGCAAATCGGCGACGAAGAGGCGGTCGTGGAGCTCGATCGCGGCGGCGGATGTGGGGGGGCGGGACGTGTTCGTCGTTCGGTTGAAGCATGCGTCGACCAGACGCGCGAGGGGACCGGCCAACGCCGCACAGAGCGCGAGAGCTACCGCCAGAACCACGAGTATGACTTGGAAGAGGCGACGCATGAGAATCGGCCCACGATGCCGACGGATCGTGCCTCAAAGGTAGGCAAAAAAAGAACGAGAGTTCGCCCCCGAACTGCCGTATCGCTGTTTCGCCCGTCAGAGGCCCATGCGGCAACCGCTTCGCTATCCACTAGCTTGAAGAGCAGGCGCACGCGCAGAAGAGGGAGGACTCTCGTTGCAAGAGTGGAGTATAGTCGCGCTTTCCGAAAATTGTCAACCTAGTCAATAGGGTTGTTTGAAGCCTGAAAACGGGACGAAGTGGTCTTTTCTTCGTGTACTACTCGAAGGAGGGTCGAGTCCGGCGGGGGAGAGGTGGCGGGCGGTGTTCCCAGGTGTCACGCTCGCGAAACGGGCATCCAGGAACACCGCGCGAGTTATCGCTTCCTAAGCCACCAGAGTAGGTCGACGAGTTCGATCCGCATGTTGG
>DASPGK010000110.1:0-5749 GCA_035620655.1 Candidatus Krumholzibacteriia bacterium | reverse complement strand
ACGCTGATTAGCGTGGTCAGCGCTGCGCACCCCAAGATCGCCGACTATCCGTTCACGACCACGACCCCGGTGTTGGGCATCGTGCGCGTGGACGAGGCGCGGTCGTTCGTCATGGTCGACATTCCGGGGCTGATCGAGGGGGCCCACCAAGGACGCGGCATGGGTAAGGAGTTCCTGCGCCACGTCGAGCGCTGCCGAATTCTCATTTATATGGTCGATGTGACGCACCCCGATCCGGCGACGAGCTATCGCATGCTGCGAAGCGAGCTCATGCACCACGACCCGGTGCTGCTCGAGCGCAAGAGCATCCTCGTCCTGACCCAGTGCGACAAGCTCCCGGGTGGCGTCACGGGGGTCGACCCCAAACTCCTCGAGCTGCACGAGCGCACGGTGCCGATCTCGGCCGTCTCCAAGCAGGGTTTGGACGACTTGATGCGGGTGGTGTCCAAGTTGTTATACGTCTCAACGGCGTAGCGCCGAGGTCGAGGGAGGTGTGGGGTGGAGGTGAATCACATCGCGCTGGCGTTGTCGATGACGCGCAACGTCGTGCCGGGCGACTGGTTGCGCCTGGAGGGAACGCCAAGCGAGATCTGGGATCTCTTGCAGGGCAACGCGGGGCTTGCCGCGTTGGGCGCGGCCCTGGGCCACGACGTGGGCCCCGTCAACTGGGGGGCGTTCGACGACCAGCTCGCGCGCGCGGAAAAATGCGGCGCGCGCGTCGTCTCGCGCTGGGACGCGGACTATCCGTGGCGGCTGCGCCACGTCGCCGCCCCGCCGCCGATTCTGTTCGTGCGCGGGTGCGTCGACTGTCTGCAGAGGGAGTCGCTCGCGATCGTCGGCACGCGGGCGCCCAGTGCCGCCGGGATGGAATTCGCGGCGCGTTTGGCGCGCGCCGTGGCGGCGCAGGACGTCGTGGTGGTGAGCGGGCTCGCGCGCGGGATCGATACCGCCGCCCACCGCGGGGCGCTCGAGGCCGCGCGCGGCGGTACCGTGGCGGTTCTGGGGACGGGCGTCGACGTCGTCTATCCGGCGGAGAACGCAGCGCTCTTCGCGCGCGTGGTGGAACGAGGCGCCGTCGTTTCGGAGCAATGGTGCGGGATGATCGGCGCACCGCACGTGTTCCCGCGGCGCAACCGGATCATCAGCGGCTTGAGCGAAGGTGTGGTGGTCGTCGAAGGGGGCGTCAAGAGCGGTGCCTTGATCACCGCGCGCTGGGCGCTCGAGCAGGGGCGCGAAGTAGGTGCCGTACCCGGGTTCCCGGGGGATTTTCGCAGCGCGGGCCCCAACTACCTAATCAAACAGGGCGCCTTCGTGGTGGAAGACGCCGTCGACGTATTCGCGAACGTGGCGGGACTCGGTGTGGGGTGGGTGAATGCGGGTGCGCCGCGCGCGAGCGCGCGCGAAACCGACACCCTCGACACGGAAGCGCGGCGCGTCTACGATCTCGTCTCGCACGACGTCGACGCCGACCACGTGGCCCGCGCGTCGGGGCTCGAGGTCGGTCGCGTGCAGGAGATTCTCGCGCGCCTGGAGATCGACGGGTACCTCGTGCGGGGCGAGAGCGGACGCTTCGCGCGCACGGGTCGCTAATCAGGAGTCATGGGAGCCCAAATGGAGTTCAATCGGCGCGCATTTCGCCAATCGCTCGAGTACCACGCGGCGCGGGGCGCCTTGTGGCTCGCGGGCCGTCTGCCCATCGAAGCCGGCCGTCGCATCGGCGCCGTGATCGGGCGCGCCGCCTTCGACCTGGTGCGCGTGCGGCGTTCCGTGAGCATTTCTAATATTGTGGACTCGCTCGGCGTTTCGCGCGCGGAAGCGACGCGCATCGCGCGCGCCGCCTACACGGACTATGGCCGGTGCTTGATGGAGTTCTGCGCGTTCGCTCACCTCACGACGGCCGAAATCCTCGCCCTGGCGGAGTGCGAGGGGTGGGAGAACGCCGAGCGCGTGCGCGCGGAGGGCAAGGGCGGCCTGATCATCACCGCACACCTGGCGAACTATGAGTTGGTCGGCGCGTGGATCGCGGCGCGGGGAATACCGCTCCATTACCTGGTGGGCCAGCAGACCAATCTGCGGGTCGACGACGTGATCAACGAAATCCGCCACCGCGGGAGCATCGGCATCATCCGACGATCGGTGGCGCTGCGAAAGGTGCTGCAGGCGTTATCAGCCGGAGAGTTTGTCGCCACCATGCCGGACCAAGACGCGCGCAAGGGCGGTGTGATGGTCGACTTTTTGGGACGCCCCGCGTCGACCGTGCGCGGTCCGGCGCTGTTCGCGATTCGGCGCGGCTGCCCGATCCTGCCGTGCTTCATCACGCGGCAGGGGTCGCGTCATCTCCTCTCGATCGAAGCCCCCCTCTACCCGGCCCCGGCCGCCAGCGAGGACGAAGCCGTCCGCGACCTCACCCAGCGCTACACGGATCGCATTTCCGCGCGTGTCCGGCTGCACCCCGACGAGTACTTCTGGCCGCACCGGCGCTGGAAGACAAAGGCCGTTCAAGAGACACAGTCGCAGTCGGTTGCCGAAATCAGCTAATCTTTTTTCGAGGCCGGGGTCTGGAAGCCGATCGGCCCCCGGGAGAGGTCGGCCGGGGTGAGCTTGATCTCGCCGTGCTCGGTCTCGAAGCGCTTGACGTTCTGCTCCAGCGTCGTGAGGAGCGCCTTGGCGTGCTGGGGCGTCATGATGATGCGCGAGAAGACCTTGGCCTTCTGCGCCCCCGGCAGCATGCGCGCGAAGTCCAAGACGAACTCCGAGTTGGAGTGAGTAATAATGACGAAGTTGGAGTAGACGCCTTCCCACTCCTTGTCGCCGATCTCGATATTGACGGTTCTCTGGGGCTCGGGGTTCATGGGGCCTCCTTGGGTCACACGCCGATCACCGGTCGCGGCCGAATCTACCACGCTGGGTTGGGGTTAGCAAGCCGGGCGGCCCGCTTGACAGGACCCGCTCGCGCGTGATAGGGTGCGCGCTGTTTACGGGCCCGCCCGCAACGAACCTGTCCCGCCTCGGGGAGCCTCGAGCGGGGCCTTTTTTTTGAGGACGACCTTGACCCAACCCACCCACGCACGACCCACGTTGAGCCGTGACACGGCACGCCGGTACGTCGGCCGCTTCGCGGACTCGCACGTCGTCGTGCTCGGCGACGTCATGCTCGATCGCTACTTCTGGGGCGACGTGGAGCGCATCTCGCCGGAAGCGCCGGTGCCCATCGTGCACGTGACGCGGCGCAGCCGCCGCCTGGGGGGTGCGGCCAACGTGGCCGCCAATCTGCGCGCGCTGGGGGTGCGCTCCGAAGTGGTCTCGGTGCGCGGCAGCGACCGCGAGGGCCGCGAGGTCGCGCGCATGCTGACGCGCCGCGGGATCGGGAGCGAAGGACTGGTCGAAGCGCCCGGGCGCACGACGACGGAAAAGGTGCGCATCATCGCGCGCAGCCAGCAGGTGATTCGCGCCGACTTCGAGACCGACGACGCGGTGGACGGGTCCGCGCGCAGCGCCATCTACGACCGCGTGCGTTCGCTCGCCGCGCGCGCGGACGCGCTCGTGATCTCCGACTACGGCAAGGGCGTCGTGCTCGAATCCGAGATCGCCGAGGTCATCGCCGCGTGGCGCGCCGAAGAGAAGCCCGTGCTGGTCGATCCGCACGTGCCGCACTTTGCGTGGTACCGGGGTGCAACCGTGATCACACCCAACACGCGCGAAGCGCAGCTCGCGACCGGCATCGACTACCGCAAGGGCAAGAACCCGTCGTCGGTCGCCTTCGACGTGGTCGAGCGCATGCAGCTCTCGGCGCTCTTGGTGACGCGCGGCGAGGACGGGATGAGTCTCTATTACGGAGACCGCCAGGAAGTCCACATCCCGACTGTCGCCAAGCACGTGTTCGACGTCACCGGTGCCGGCGACACGGTGATCAGCGTCCTCGCGGCCGGACTGGCCACGCGCGCCGACGTGGTCGACGCGGTGGTCATGGCCAACACGGCGGCCGGCGAAGTGATCAAGGAAGTGGGGACGTCGACGCTCACGGCCGACGAGCTGATCGCGGCCTTCGAGTGATGCGCGAGGTCATTCCGGAGGAGCGGCTGCGCGAGGCGGGCGATGCCTGGCGGCGCGCCGGGGCGCGCATCGTGTTCACCAACGGCGTCTTCGATCTGTTGCACACCGGGCACCTCCAATTGCTGGAGGATTCCGCCGCACAGGGCGACGTGCTGGTCGTGGCGATCAACAGCGACGCGTCGGTGAAGCGGCTCAAGGGGCCCGAGCGGCCCATCTATCCCGCGCACGAGCGCGCGGAGATCCTCTTGGCGCTGCGGTGGGTGGACGC
Organism: Candidatus Krumholzibacteriia bacterium; assembly: GCA_035620655.1. Taxonomy (GTDB): domain Bacteria; phylum Krumholzibacteriota; class Krumholzibacteriia; order WVZY01; family JAKEHA01; genus JAKEHA01. The sequence continues at coordinate 1,428 of DASPGK010000110.1, read as the reverse complement.
GGTGACGATCTTCGACGAGGATACGCCGCTCGAGACCATCCGCCGCGTGCGCCCCGACGTACTCGTCAAGGGTGCCGAGTACGGCGCGGGCGCGATCGTGGGCGAGGACGACGTCGTGGGCTGGGGTGGGCGGGTGTGGCGCTATCCGATGCGCGAAGGCTATTCGACCTCGCGCATCGTCGATCGAATTCGCGGCGGCGAAAAGTGACGCCGTCGCACTCTCGAGGAGCATCATGAAAGTACACGAGTACCAGGCCAAGGAGTTGTTCGCGCGCTACGGAATCCCGGTGCCGCCGGGGACGGTGGTGACGTCGGCAGCGGACGCGGAGATGGTGGCGGCCAAGGTGGGCAAGCCGGTGGTGGTCAAAGCGCAAGTACTGGTGGGCGGCCGCGGCAAAGCGGGTGGCGTCAAGATCGCGAAGACGCCGGCCGAGGCGCGCGAGAAGGCGTCGCAGATTCTCGGCATGGACATCAAAGGCGAGACGGTCAAGAAGGTGCTGGTCACCGAGGCCGTCGACATCGCGCGCGAGATCTACGTGGCCGTGATCTTGGACCGACGCGCGCAGAAACCGCTCATCATGGCTTCGGCGGAAGGCGGCGTGGAGATCGAAGTGACCGCGAAGGAGAATCCCGCCGCGATCCAGCGCGCGTGGGTCGACCCGTTGTACGGCGTGCATCCGTTCGCCGCGCGCCGGCTGGCCATGGCGCTCGCGGGCGACGCCGAGCTGGCCAAGCCGATGGCCGACATTATTCAGAAGCTCTACACGCTCTACGACGACGTCGACGCAAGCCTGGCGGAGATCAATCCGCTGGTGGTGACGCCGGACCGCCGCGTGCTGGCCCTCGACGCCAAGCTCAACTTCGACGACAACGGGCTCGAGCGGCATCCCGACTTCGAAGCCATGCGCGACTTGGAGGCCGAAGACGAGGGGGAAGTGCGCGCCCGCAACGAGGGGCTTTCCTTCGTGCGCCTGTCGGGGAACGTGGGCTGCGTCGTGAACGGCGCCGGCCTGGCCATGGCGACGATGGATTTGGTCAAGCACTACGGCGGCCAGCCCGCGAACTTCCTCGATATCGGCGGCAGTTCGCGGCCGGAGAAGGTGGTCGCGGCGCTCTCCATCATCTTGCAGGACAAAAGTGTCAAGTCGATCCTGTTCAATATTTTCGGCGGTATTACGCGGTGCGACGACGTCGCACGCGGCTTGGTGACCGCGTTCGCACAGATGAACTTGAAGCTACCGGTGGTGGTGCGACTGACGGGCACCAACGAGATGGAAGCGCGCGAGATCCTGCGCCAGGTCCCGGCCATCCATCCGGCCGAGACGATGGACGAAGCGGTCAAGAAGGCGATCGCGCTGGCTGCTTAGGGGGAAAGGCCGACGCGATCGTCCCTCTCCGCTCAAACTGCAGCGCGAGACGGACAGTATC
>DASPGK010000109.1:0-6239 GCA_035620655.1 Candidatus Krumholzibacteriia bacterium | reverse complement strand
AAGCCGTCCACGAGTGCGTCCGAGGCACCGTACGGGTTGAAGACCACCACGTCGTAGAGACCATTGGCGGCGCCGGTGAGATCGAACTCGGCCGCGATCAAGTCCTTGCCCACCCACTCGACCGTGGTCGCGGGAATGGTGCTCGCGCCCACCAACTCCGCGGTCGCGCCGCTCGCGAAGCCGCCGCCGCCGATCACGACCTGCACGGTAGTGCCGCTGGTGCCGGTGCCGGGCAGTGCGGTCGCGACCGCCGGTGCCGGCCAACCGCCGGTCATCGTCGCAACCATCGGATCGGCGTTGCCGGTCAAGAGCTGCACCGTCACCGTCGAAGCCGCCGTGTAGCCGTTGCTGTTCGGCGTCGTGCCGCCGTTGAACGCGAGCTTGTTGGTGCTGCCGGGGAACGGATCGCCCGCATCGCCCCGGTTGATGTTGTTCTCCAAGTTCAACAGCCCGTCCGCCTGCTCGAGCACCACCCCGCGCGGCCGGTTGTTCGCCGGTCCGCCCGTGTTGCCGCTCCCGTGCGCGACGCTGTCGTCGATGTGCCATATCGCGAGACCGCCTCCGCCCCACACGTTGACATCGGAGCCCAGGGGCTTGCGATTCTCGACCAAGAAGTGCTCGTTCGGCACCGTCATGTCGCACGCCCAACCATTCTCGCGCGTCTCGAAGTTCGCGGAGTGCGCTTCGCCGCCGCCGGTGACGGCAACGTTGTCCAGCAAGAAGGCGGCGCACGGTGTCGTGAAGCTGCCGTCCTCGTCGGAAAACGCCGTGTCGGACGTCATGCGGAACGACACGCGGTACGGCGTCGGCCCGCCGCCGAGGTACGGCGTCAGGTCGATGTTGGCTAGACCCGCCGAGGTACCATCGTACACCGCGAAGGCGCTCGTCGTGGGACCGACGGTGACCTCGCCGTAGACGAAGTCGTAGGTGGCCTCGAGATTGTACGAGTATTGGTACGTGAGTGCCACCGGCCCCACGCCGTTGTAGTTGAAATCGTGCGACACCGTCTCGCTCCACCCGTTGCCGTAGCCCGCGCCCGACGCCCAGTTGCGCGCCGCCGCTTCCGCCGCGGTCAAGCCGCACTTCATCGAATAGGTGCCGGCGAGCGGACACTCGCTCGAACGCCGCCAGCGCTCTTGCATGACGTCGAGGCGAAACACGTCGCGGTTGTTCTCGACGTTGGGGATGTTGTAGTTCGCGGGCGGATTGTCGACCACGGTGACGTCGACCCAGCCGAGCTCGTTCTTCGACCACGCGCTCATGTGCCCCGGATCGGTCGGTGTGTTCCAGTTGCCGCTGCCCATCAAGCACCAGTGCCCCACACCCTGCGAGCCGCCGTTGGTGTCGTACAAGTCGGGGAGGCCGAAGGCGTGGCCGTATTCGTGGCAGTACACGCCGATATCGATGACGGTGGCGCCGCCGCAGTTGAACGCGGGTTGAATGACGTAGTCGTCGACGCGAATGAAGCCTCCCCCGGTGCGCGCGTCGTTGGTGATGTAGGGCGAACCGGTCCAACCCGAAAGGGCGTAGCGATGCGACCAGATGTTGCCGCTGACGCCGCACTCTGCCCCAGCTTCCGGGTGCACGAAGGCGACGAAGTCCACGTAGCCGTCGTCGTCGCCGGAGTCGGGCAACCCGTCGGGGCCGTCGTTGTCGTACTGGCTGAAGTCGATCGCGCCGTCGTTGGCGTTCATGGTTTCGATGATGAGGTTGTCGATGTTGGCACTGCCGCACAGGCCGTTGCACGTGCCCGCGCCCGCATAGAACGCGTTGGTACCGGACAAGAGCGTCCACCCGTACACGGTGCCGGTCAGATTCAAGTCGCCGTACGAGATCTCGTCGTAGTACTCGGTCAGCGTGCGGGGTGCGTGGGGCCCGCTGTACAGGCGGGCTTGGAGCGTCGAAACCGGATATGGATCGGCGCCGGTGTCGGAGTATTTCACCGCGAACACCGGGACCGCGAAGTTGCCCGTGATGGCGACGCTCGGGCGCTCGGCCGCGGGGATCAAGTCGCGCTGGTAGAACCCTCTCTCTTCGATGAAGCGCTCGCGCGCCGCACGCGTCGTGCGGGCCTTCTCGATCCAAGCCCGCTTGAACTGGAAAGCACCCGCGCCCTTCTCGTTGACGCTCTGCAGGACTTGGTCGGGGATATCGACACCCGGCGCGGGGGGAACGATCTGGGCCTTCGCCAGGGATGCAAAAACACAAAGGAGGGCCAACGTAACGGCTGCTTTACGCATGTTCTCTCCAGGTTGTTGAGGGGCACGTCGACTAGGGCGAGTGTTCGATGATTATAGCATACACGCTACGGCTTGGCCTTGTGTTTCCCCGCTTCGACGTAGGGCTTGAAGCGCTCGACCAGGAAGTGGTGCCACACCTTGGCGACCACGTCGGGCCAGCCCGGTTCGACGTGACCCGAGCCTTGCCCGGTGAGCGTGAGTTTGGTCGAGTCTCCCCACACCGGCTCGAATTGGTAGGTGAAGACCATATGGGTCGCGTTGCCCGCCAGGCCGAGCGGACCCTCGAAGCGCAGCAGCTTGGGACGGTCGACATAGGTGACGATCGCGTGGCGCACGCCGTTGCCGGCGTCGTCGAAAACCTCGCAGAAGCACCCGCCCACCTTGGGCTCGAGGTGGAACCGCTTGGGGTGCTCGGAGAACGAGTGGTCCCACCAGCCGCCGATCTCGCCCGTGATGGCGCCGAAGATCTCGTCGGGGGGTCCCGGAAGCGTGATCGATTGTTGGAACGAGAAGGCGCCCGTGGGGAGCTGCTTGACCTGTCCGCGCGCCGGCGCTGAGGCGAGCGCTGCGGACAACGCCGCGGCGGCGGCGCACACGACGAAGATTCTCACCTCGACGCCTCCTAGTACTTCGCGAGAATGGGAAGGACCTCGGTCTGCAGCCCGCCCGTCACGTGCACCTGGCCGTCGCCGTCGACGAACACGTTGATCTCGGAGCGCACGCCGAACTCGGGGAGATAAATCCCCGGCTCGACCGAGAAGCACGTGCGTTTGAGCACGCGGCGTTCGTCATGCGTCTCCAGATTGTCCATGTTGGCGCCGTTGCCGTGCGTCTCCTGACCGATCGAGTGGCCGGTGCGATGGACGAAGTAATCGCCGTAGCCCGCTTTCTTGATGACGTTGCGCGCGGCGTCGTCCACTTCCCAGCCGTGCAGCACGCGCTTGTCCTTGAAAGCCGACCGCACGCAAGCTATCGCGGCGTCACGCGCGGCCGCGACGATGTCGAAGATCTTCGTGTACTTCTCGGGCACCGTCTTGCCCACGAAACCGACGCGGGTCAAGTCGCTGTATACCGCGCGCGGCCGGTCCATCTTGGCCCACAGATCGACCAGCACGAAGTCGTTCTCCTTGATCTCGGCGTCCTTCATCGGCACCGGCTCGTAGTGCGGGTCGCCGCTGTGCGGACCCACGCCCACGATGGGCGGGTGGTAGGTCGTCATCTTATGGCGCGCGAAGTGGTCCATGATCGCCTTTTGAACCTCGACTTCGCGCAGGGACTGGCCCGCGCGCACGCGCTCGGCGATGAGCTTCCAGGCGACGTCGTAGCCGGCCTGGGTGTGCGTGTCGGCTTCGAGATGCATCGCCCACTGCGCGTCGTCCCAGGTCGCTTCGAACACCGTGATCAAATCGCCCGAGGAGACGACTTCCACGCCCGTGGCCTTGACCAGCTCGACGGTGCCCGCGTCGACGTGCGACACGTACGGAATCGCGTTCTTGGGCGAGTATTCCATGGCCACGCGCTTGAACGGCGACATCAGCTCCTTGATGGCCTTCTCCAGTTCCTCCCATCGCAGGTAGACGAACTTGTCGCCGGGCAGCGTATCGAGCACGAAGGTCTCGATGCGATGGAGCAGCTTGCGCGGCGCTCCGTTGGCAGGAATCAGGTAGAAGAAGCGCCGCGAGTTGATGGCTTTCTCGTCCAGGCCCAGCACCCGGCGCGCGAGCGGGTTGCTGCCGCGAAAGTCGTAGAGGAGCCACGCGTCGTAACCGAGGTCGCGCAGCGACGATTGGACTGCGTTCAAATCGAACATGGTGATCTCCCGACGGTTGTGAGTGTGTACATGCTAGCGCGCGCGGGACGCGAAGTGGAGCAGATTCTGCACGACCATGGCGGCGCCCACCAGCAGCAGGAAAACACCGAACGCGGGGCGCAAGCGCGCGCCCGGAAGCCGCCGTCCGACCCGCTGACCGACCAGGCTTCCGGCCGCGTTGAACGCGGCCACGGTGAGCGTGAGTCGCCACGGAAACTCCTCGTGCGCGGCGAATCCGAGGAAGCCGCCCGCCGAGTTGACCGCGATGATGAGGAGCGAGGTTCCCACCGCCACCTTGACGTCCATCCCGCACAAGAGCACGAGCGCGGGCACCAGCAGGAATCCGCCTCCCACGCCCATGACGCCGGTCAGGAATCCCAACGCCGCGCCCACGGCGACCACCTTTCCCATGGGAATCGAGCGCGGATCGACCGCGGGCGCGAGCGGACGGCGGCGCATCATCGCAAGCGACACCACCACGACGATGATCGCGAACATCGTCAGCAAGATTCGCTCGGGGATGAACTCAGCCACGCGACCGCCGACGTACGCGGCCACGATCCCGAGCGCCGCCCACCGCAGTCCGATCCACCACGAGACGTTGCGCGCGCGCGCGTGCGCCAAGGTGGCGACGAACCCGGTCAGCATCAAGATGAGCAGTGAGGTCCCCAGCGCGGACTTGACGGGAAGATCGAGGACGTAAATGAGGATGGGAACGAGGAGGATCGACCCGCCGGCGCCGAAGAGCCCGAACAGCACGCCGGCCGCGAACACGAGAGCGCCGGCGCCGAGTAGTCCCATGCGCGACAGTATAGCGCCGCGCGCTCGGATGCGTAAGGCCGACTATACCTCGGCGCGGGATTCGTCGAAGAGGCGGCAGCCCTCCATGAGGACCGCTTCGGTGGGATCGGAGATATTGGCGACCGGGAAGGTCGAGACCGGCTCGACCGTGAAGGAGCCGTCGTCGGCCCAGGTGACCACGCGATAGATCGCTTCGTTACCCGCGTGCGTACCGGCGCGCCCGTGGACCAGGCGGCCGCTGTCGAGATAAATGACCGCGCCCTCGCCGTCGCCGCGCAACAGATCGACGCGGACCGACTTGCGGCTCTGCGACAAGCTCTGAATGAGATCGACGAACGAGAAGCTCGCGAAGGTGCCGCGGAACCCGACCGACTCGCGCGCCTGCTTGCGCGCCATCCCGCGCGCGGCACGGCTCACGCGCGCCGCCACCACGTCCCAGTCCAGCGGGGGCGCCAGCACGTCGTCGAAGCCGGCGTCGATCAAATCGAGGGTCACGGCCGGGTCGCTCGAGTCGACGATGGCGTAGAGCATCACGTTCGGAATCAGGCGCAGCACGACGCTCAATCGGGCCGCTTCCATCCCCAGGGTGGAGAAGTCGACCAGCACCGCGACCGGCGGGGTCGCTTCGCAATAGGGGCGCGCGTCGGCCATGCTGTTCTTCTGCACCACCGGGTGTCCCATGCGCGCGAAACGCGGCGACATCTCCTTGACCATATCGTCGTTCACGGTGACGACCACGACCTGACGGCGCTCGCTGTCGGCCCCGGCCGACTCCAGCATGCGCACGTAGGCTTCGACCACTTCCAGCGACGCGACGCGTCCGACCGCGGCGCGCAAGCGTCCCTTCACCGCCGCCGTCTCTTCCACCGCGTCGCCCACCCCCACCGCGTGGCGATACCACGCGATGGCGAGGATCTGCGCGGCGACGTCGATCTCGTGCAGGGTGGCACCCGCGGTGGGGCGCTCCTCGCCCGCAAAGAGCGCCCGGGTCTTTTCAAGCAGCGTGTCGATGCGCCACGGAAACGCCAGCGCGCGCGCCTGAGCGATCGAGCGCCCCAGGTCGCGGAAGGGCGCCGGCGTCGACGGGGGCGTCGGCGTCAGGAGCCACGCCGCCACTTGCACGCCGTCGGTGGCCACCCGGCGCAGACCGAACACCTTGGCCAGGTCGCGCACGTCGCGCGTCACGAGCGCGAAGGGCGCCGAAACGCCCGCGTGCGCCAAGCGATCCTCCGCCATGATCTGTACCGCGGAGAACAGCGCGCGCAGCATCTTCGAGTACGACGCCGGGTTGTCGAGCAGGGTGCCGCTGACACTCGACAAGACGCTGATCTCGACGCCGACCGGCGCACCCGCGCCATCCGCCATCCACTTCGAGAACTCTTCGACCA
>DASPGK010000108.1:0-6799 GCA_035620655.1 Candidatus Krumholzibacteriia bacterium | reverse complement strand
ATCACGAGCCCGAACACCGCGTCCGCATAGTCGGGATTGATCGACGACGCGTGCGCGTACGCGGCGCGCGCGCCGTCGGGATCGCCGGCTTGCATGCGCACGTCGCCCAGGATCTTGTGCAAATCGGCGTAGTCGGGGTGCGCCTCCAGTGCCGCGCGCACGTGGCGTTCGGCCGCGACGGTGTCGCCGTTGGCATAGTGGAGGTGCGCGAGTTTCTTGCGCGCGTCGACGTAGCCCGGGTTGATCGCGAGCGCCTCTTCGAAGCAGCGCTGCGCGGCGTCGTCGCGGCCCATCGCGGCCAGCGCCGTCCCCAGGAGGCAACGCGCGTCGGCGTGGCGTGGCGCCGACGAGAGCACCGCTTCGAACTCGGCGGCCGCGTCGGACCACCGCTCGTCGTGCAGGGCGTACAGGCCTCGCTCCATGCGCACCGCGAACAGGTCCGGCTTCAAGCCCAGCGCGCGGTCCAGCGACTCGCCCGCCCCGGCCGTGTCGCCGAGCGCGTAGCGCGCGAGGCCGTTCAGGTAGTGCGCCTTCGCGTAGCCGGGGGAAATGGCGAGCGACTTCTCCAGCGCGTCGCGCGCGAGCGCGAAGTCGCCCAGCGCCATGCGCGCGAGTGCGGTCTGGCAGTGCACGTCCGCGTAGGCCGGGTGCGCCGATGACACGCGTTCCAACTCGGCCACGCTCTCGCCGTAGTGTCCGGCGCGAAACAATGCGACCCCCAAGTAGTAGCGCGCATCCGCGTACTCGGGGTTGATCGCGAGCGCCCGGCGCTGGCACTCGATGGCACCCGCGGGGTCGTCGGCTTCCATGCGGGCCAGTCCCAGTCGCGCGTGCAGATCGGCGTAGCCGGGATGCGCGTCGACGGCGGCGGCGAAGAGCGCCACCGCGCGCTCGTAGTCTCCCACGTTGAACGCGTTGGTCGCCTCGCGCACCGACTCGGTGTAGCTCGAGTTGTCCGCCACCGCCCCGCGCAGCTCTTCGAGCGCGGGCAGGTCGAAGGCACGCGCGTCCAGTTGCTGGATCAGCACGCTGCTCAAGGGGTGCGCGTGCGAGCGCACCAGCTCGAGCGCGCGCCCGAAGGCCTCGGCGGCCTGCTCGAAGTAGCCCGCATCGTACAGGGCGAGACCGAGCAGGCAGGACGCCTCCGCGTAGTCGGGGTTGAGTTCGACGGCGCGGTTCAAATGTTCGATGGCGGCCGCGTGGTTGCCGGCGCGGTGCTCGACCGCACCCAGGAAGTAAGAGAGGTCGGGGTAGCGCGGATTCTCGGAGAGCGCGGTCGCGAAGTGGTGGCGCGCCTTGTCGAGCTCGCCGCGGTGGAAGTGCGCGAGTCCCAGTTTCGAATGCGCTTCGGCCGCGTAGAACGCGCCCAATTGGGCGAACGGGTTCGCGCGCCGGTGGTCCACCAACTCCTCCAGCACGCGAGCGGCTTCGTCGTAGTTGCCTTCGTTGAACAGACGAATGCCGCGGTGGTATTGGTCGCCCGTGGCACCGCGCAAGAGCCGTGTCCAGAACGACACTCTCTCCTCCGTTTCGCTAGTCCATCTGCTTTCTGACGAAGGTCGGGATGCGAAACACCTCGGTGTTGAAGGAGCGGATCGACCCGTTGTCCATGATCACCGGCTCGTCGTCCTCGGGCTCGGTCGCGAACTCGATCACCGAGTCGCCGCGAGCGAGAATCTCCGGAAAGTCGAGCACGGGTTCCTCGTCGTCGAAGCGCGTGTCCACGCGCTCGCTCGCCGCTTCCACGCGCGCCACCGGCTCGGCCACGCGGGCCGCGTGCTCGACCGGAACCATCGCGGGCGCGGGCATGACGGTCGGCGGCGGTGCGATCGGAAGCGGCGACACCGGCGGCGCGACCTGCGCCGCGGGGGCCGGTTCACGCACCGGCTCGCGCACCGGAGCGGCAGCCACCGGTGCTGCCGGAGCCGCCTGCCACTCGCGCGCACGGGGCTCGGCCTGCGCGCGCGGCAGCTCCATTTGGCGCTGCTCGGCGACCCGCGCAGCCTGCGACGGTCGGTGGAAGCCGGTCGCGATCACGGTCACGCGAATCTCACCCTCGGGCATCGATTCGTCGATCACGGTACCCAAGAACACGTGGGCGCCCGCGCCCGCTTCCGAATTGATCACGGTCGCGGCGCGGCTGATCTGCTTGATTCCGAGCGAGCGCGGACCGGTGATGTTGACCAGGATCGAGGTGGCGCCCTGGATCGACACGTCGTCGAGGAGCGGGCTGTGGATGGCCATGCGGGCCGCCTCTTCGGCCGCCTCGGGGCCGTTGGCCACACCGGTGCCCATCAGGGCGGCACCGCCGTTGCGCATCACGCTGCGCACGTCGGCGAAGTCCAGGTTGACCACACCCGTCTCGGTGATCAGGGCCGAGATGCCGCGCGTCGCGTTGCACAACACCTCATCCGCACGCGCGAACGCGTCCAGCATCGTGGTGTCGTCGCCCGAGGTCTCGAGCAGCTTGTCGTTGGGAATGACGATCAACGTGTCGACCGCTTCCTTGAGCGCCTCGATGCCGGCTTCGCCCTGGCGCAGGCGCGGGGTCCCCTCGAAGAAGAAGGGCCGCGTGACGACACCGACCGTGAGCGCGCCCGCCTCGCGCGCGAGCGCAGCAACCACGGGAGCCGCGCCCGTTCCGGTGCCGCCCCCCATGCCGCCGGTGATGAAGACCATGTCGGCGCCGCGCACGCAAGCGCGGATCGCTTCGACGCTTTCCTCGGCGGCTTCGCGTCCCACGCGAGGGTCGCCGCCCGACCCCAGACCGCGGGTCAGCGCCTCGCCGATCTGGATCTTCTGATACGCGTTCGATTCGCGCAGGACCTGCAGGTCGGTGTTGACGGCCGCGAATTCGACGCCGCGGAAGCCCGCGGTCACCATCCGATTGACCGCGTTGCCGCCCGCGCCACCGACTCCGACGACGCGGAGGACCGTGAGTTTCTTTTCTTCGTCCAACTCGAAGCGCATGGTGACTCCTTCTCGTCAGATAAAACTGGCGATGGCACGCTTGAACGAATACAGCCCGGACGCGAGGCGCCCACCGCGCTCCGAGGCTCGCTCGCCCGGCATTACGGCCGGCGCGAGCGCGCGAAGAAGCCCGACCGCGGTCGAGAACCGCGGATGGGCGACCACTTCCGACAATCCCTCCAGCCCGGTGGGCGACGCGACGCGCGCCGGCAGGTCGAACACCTGCTCGGCGAGCTCCCGGATTCCGGTGAGCATCGCCGAACCGCCGGTCAATACCACGCCCGCGCGTAGCGAGCGCTTGAGGCCGCTCTGCGCGATCTGTTGGTCGATCAGACCGAACAGCTCGCTCACGCGCGGCTCGATGATTCCCGAGAGCACCGTCTTGGCCACCCGGCGCGGACCGCGCCCGGCAACCATGCTGACCTGGACGACTTCGTCGCCCGCGACCAGCGTCGACAGAGCCGATCCGTGCTCGACCTTCAGCCGCTCCGCTTCGCGCGGAGACGTCCGCAGGCCGTAGGCGACGTCGCTCGTAATGTTGTGGCCCCCGAGGCCGATGACTCCGCTCGCGAGTACGCCCCCGTCGGCCACCACCAGCACGTCGGTGGTGCCTCCGCCCACGTCGAGCACGATCGCGCCGTGCTCGCGCTCGTCGGCCGACAACACCGCGGTCGCCGACGCAAGCGGCTCCAGCACGATGTCGCCCACTTCCACGCCCGCTAGCAAGAGCGTCTTGGCCAAGTTGTCGAGCGCGGGGCGCGACGCCGTCACCACGTGCACGCGCGCTTCGAGACGCGCGCCGAACATGCCGGCAGGCTGTCGAATGCCCCGCTGGCTGTCAACGATAAACTCCTGCGGTAGGGTATGGATGATCTCGCGATCTTGTGGCAAGGAAAACTTTCTCGCCGCCTCGAACGCGCGCGCCACGTCTTCGGGCGCGATCTCTTTCTCGATGTCGCCCACCGAGACGACCCCGCGGCTGTTCATGCTGCGCACGTGCTCGCCGGCAGCACCGACGTTGTACGTGCGCGGTGTCGCACCCGCCATGCGCTCGGCTTCGGCCACCGCCCTGGCCACGCACACGCTGGCGCGCTCGATGTCCACCACCACCCCCTGGCGCATCCCTTCCGAGGGCGCCAGCCCCGCTCCCACCACGCGCAGCGCGCCCCCGGCTTCCTCCGCCACCAGGGCCGCGACCTTGGTCGTGCCCAAGTCGATCGCACCGTACAGCTTCCTCGCGCTCTTCATGATCATGCCTTCCGGCCTCCTTGCTCGCCTTCCCTTGACTGCACCCACGGCGCCGGGAACCGGCCCCTAGATATCGCTCCGCAACACCACCTGATTGTCGAAGCGCAAATCGATCAAGCCCGACGCGCTGTCGCGTCGCGCGAGCTCGTCGCGCAACAAGAAGAACTTGCGCAGACGCTTCTCGAAGTCGCCGTCGCCCACGAGGAGGACGCAGTCGTCCTTGAGCGATCGGATGGAAAGACCGATCTCGCTCGCGCGCACCTCGGAGATATCCTCGGCGAAGCCGCGCCCGATCGACCGGCACACGCTCAGCGCTTCCAGCGCGCCCCGCACCAGCGGCTGGTCGCACACCCGCCCCGCGCGGACGTCGCGCGCCGAGACCCCGGTGATGGTCGGCAGGTCGAGCATGCCGGTATACGCGTCGCCGGGCATGACCACGCCGTCGGCGTCGATCTCGTAGTAGCGGTCGGTGAAGACCAGCGCCACCGGCTCGCGCTCGGTCACCACGTACACCACGCGGTCGGGCAGCACGCGCCGTACGGCGACACTCGCGATGCGCGGGTGCGCCTCCAGGCGCGCCTCGTAGACGTCGAGCGGTGCCAAGAGGATGTTGTGGCCCTTGAGGTCGGCCACCAGCCGCTCCACTTCGGCGCGGTCGATGCGCGAGAGCCCCGACAGCTCGACGTGCTCGACGGCGAAGCGGTCCGCCGTGGTCACGTAATCGTAGAGATACAACGACGCCACGATCAGGACGCCCACGATGAAGACCGCGATCACGCGGCGCGCGCGCGCGCGCAGGGTACGCTTCCGTTCGGCTTCCGTGCTAACGATTCCCAATGACGATCACCTCCGTTTTGAGATCCACGCCGTACTTCTTCTTGACCTCGCGCTGCGCCGTTGCGATCAGCGCCTCGACGTCGGCCGCGCTGGCGCGGCCCTCCACGTTAACGATGAAATTCGCGTGCAAATCCGAGAACATCGCCCCCCCGAGCCGCGTTCCCTTGAGCCCGCACCCCTCGATCATCTCCGCCGCGTAGCGGCCGGGCGGATTGACGAAGGTGCTGCCGAAGCTGCGCTCCCAGATCGGCTGCGTTTCTTTGCGCCCGATCGAGCGTTCGTACACGTCCTTGCGAATGGTACCGGGCGCGCAGCGAAACACCGCTTCCACCACCACGGCGCGCGCGGGAATACTCGTGTGCCGGTACGAGAACACGATCTGCGACGCGGCCATCGCGCGCAGGCGTCCGGCTTCGTCCACCACCCGAATCCGCGCGAGCGCGTCCTTCACTTCTCCGCCGAAGGCACCCGCGTTCATGCGCACCGCCCCGCCCACCGACCCGGGAATGCCGATGCCGAACTCCAGGCCCGTGCGCCCCGCCTTGGTCATCTTGCGCGCGAGGGCCGCGAACGACGCCCCGCCCTCCGCCCACACCGTGCGCGCGTCGACGCGCACGCGCGTCATGTGCTCCGCGAGCTGGATCACCACACCGTCGTAGCCCCCGTCGCGCACGATCAGGTTCGACCCCTTGCCCACCGGTAGGTAGGGGAGCCCGAGCGCGAGTGCGAGCCGCACCACGCGTCCCACTTCTGCGGGGGTGCGCGGGAACACCATCACGCGCGCCGGCCCGCCCACGCCGATGGTCGTGTGCTTCGACATCGGCTCGTCCACGCGCACGCGCCCCGCGAGGAACGCGGACAGTCGTACGGCCGCCCCCGGCCAGTCGATTGCGCTCGTCACCGGTCATCCTTTCCTTCCGGCCGGAGCACCCAGCTGGGACAGCAGGAGCTCGCCGGCCTTGGTGACGTCCCCGGCGCCCATCGTGATGACCATGTCGCCCCGCTGCACGTCCTGCGCGATGCGGCGCACGCCGTCTTCGTAGGTGCGCACGTGCTCGACCTCTGTGCGCCCGTCGCGCTTGACGCGCTCGACGATGCGGTCGGTGCTCACCCCCGCGATGGGCTTCTCGCCCGCCGCGTAGATATCGGTCAGAAATACGCGATGCGCGCCGTCGAAGCACGTGCCGAACTCGGCCGCGAGCGCCTGCGTGCGCGAGTACCGGTGCGGCTGGAACAGCACGAAGAGACGGCGCCGGTAGCTCGAGAGCGCGGCCTGGATGGTGGCCGCGATTTCGGTCGGGTGGTGGCCGTAGTCGTCGATGACGAGCACCCCGCCCGCTTCGCCCTTGACCTCGAAACGCCGCCCCACGCCCTGCCAGCTCTCCAGTCCCGCGCGAATCTGCTCGAAGGGGATGTCGAGCCACCGCCCCGCCGCCACCGCGGCCAGTGCGTTGCGCGCATAGTGGTCGCCGGGAATGTGCAGCGTCACGTCCCCCAGCGGACCGCGCGCGTCGGACACCGCGAAGCGCGTCCAGCCCGCGCCGCGCTCGACCACGCTTCCCTGGATGTCGGCCCGACCGCCCAGCGAGTACGTCACCGTGCGTCGGCGGATGCGCGGCGCGATCTCCATGGTGCGCGCGTCGTCGGCGCACAGGATCACCGCGCCGTAGAACGGCACCCGGTTCGCGTACTCGACGAACGCCTCCTCGATGGCCGCAAGGTCGGGGTAGAAGTCGAGGTGCTC
>DASPGK010000107.1:0-9801 GCA_035620655.1 Candidatus Krumholzibacteriia bacterium | reverse complement strand
GGCGGGGCGCGACGGGAAGCTGGCGGTGCTGCCGGGCTTCGGGGAGAAGACGCAGCTCAACATCTTGAACGCGGTCGCGCGCTACCGAAAATACGCGCAACGTTTCCTCTTTAGTGTTGCCGAAGACGAGGCCAACGGGATCCTCGAGGCGGTGCGGCGCGTGAAGGGTGTGGAGCGCACGCTGATCGGCGGGAGCCTGCGCCGGCATCGCGAGACCATCGGCGACATCGACATTCTCGCCACCGCAGAGGACGCCGACCCGGTGATGGAGGTGTTCACGACGCTTGCCAACGTCGCCACCGTGATCGCGAAGGGGCCCACCAAGTCGAGCGTCATCATGAAGTCGGGCATCCATGTCGACTTGCGGGTGGTCAAAGACGACGAGTTCTCGGCCGCCTCGCACTACTTCACCGGCAACAAGGAGCACAATACCGAAGTGCGCGCGCGCGCGAAGAAGCTGGGCTTCAAGCTCAATGAGTACGGCCTCTTCGAGGGCGAGCACGCGGTGAAGATCATGGACGAAGAGGCGCTGTTCGCGAAGCTCGGGATGGACTTCATCCCGCCCGAGCTGCGCGAGAACGCGGGCGAGATCGAGGCGGCCGAGGAACACACGCTCCCCAAGCTCATCGAAGTGGGCGACATTCGCGGCACGTTCCATTGTCACACCACTTACAGCGACGGGCGCTCGACATTGCGTGAGATGGCGGAGGCGGCCAAGGCGATGGGTCTCGAGTACCTCGGCATCGCGGATCATAGTCAAACCGCGGTATACGCGGGTGGAATGGACAAGGCCAAGGTCAAGAAGCAGAAGCGCGAGATCGAGAAGCTCAACGAAGAGTTGGCGCCGTTCGTCTTATTCGCGGGCATCGAGAGCGATATCTTGGCCGAAGGACAGCTCGACTACGACGACGAGACGCTCTCACTCTTTGATCACGTGGTGGCATCGGTGCACGGGCAGTTCACCGGTACCGAGGCCCAGATGACCAAGCGCATCGTGACCGCGGTGTCGAATCCCCTCACCACCATGCTGGGCCACCCGACTGGGCGCTTGCTGCTTTCTCGTGACGGATATCCGCTGAATCTGACCGCCGTGTTCGAGGCGTGCGCGGCACACAAGGTCATGATCGAGATCAATGCGCACCCCTACCGCCTCGACCTGGATTGGCGCCACCTTCGTACCGCGAAAGACATGGGCGTCCACTTCGTTATCAACCCCGACGCACACCATACGAGCGAGATCGGCTACTTCCGCTATGGCGTGGGTGTGGCGCGCAAGGGCTGGCTCACCAAGGGCGACGTCTTCAACACGAGGAACGCCGCCGAAGTGCGGCGCCGGTTCGAGGCACGTCGCAAGGGCTGACGTTTTAGTCCTCGACTACGACTTAGTCTCTTCCTAATCGAGCGTGCGGCGCGTCTTCTCCGTTCACTTTGATGCGCACGTCCCATATAGTTGCAGCATGGCTCTATTGCGTGGACTTCTTGCCTCGCTCGCTGTCGCGAGCGTGTCTCCTGCAATCGCGTTCGCACAAGAGCGTCCGTTGAGCACCGACCGCCCCGATCGCACCGAGAGTCCGTACACGGTGCCGCCGGGCTGGTTTCAGATCGAGTCGGATCTCGCCACCGCGGGCCGCATAGCCGGTGACGACGAGCGACTGACGGAGACCGCGTTACTCACGATCAACGCGAAGTACGGCGTCACCCATCGCATCGATCTGCAGTTCGTGTTCAATCCGTGGGAGCGCGTGGAGGCGACGCAGGAGGGATTTCCCGATCAGAGCGACAGTGGCACCGGGAGCGCCGGCCTGCGCGCGAAGTTCAACTTGTTCGGTAATGATGACGGCGGAATTGCGTTCGCGCTGCTCCCCTTCGCGACCGTGCCGACGCGCGGGGATGCGATCCTCGACTTCATCACGTGGGGGATGGTGGCGCCGCTCGCGATTCCCATCGGAGACGCCGCCGCGCTGACGTTCATGGGGGGTATCACCAGCATCGACGACGAGGATTGGTGGGGGTCGGTGTCGGGCTCCTTCGGGACCGCGATCGCGGGAGACTTCGCGGGGTTCGTGGAGTTCTACCTCTCGCGCAGCAGCTTCGACTCCGACGCCATCGACGATACTACCTTCGACATCGGCGTCACCTTCGCGCCCGGCGACAATTGGCAACTCGACGCCGGCGTCTACCGCGGACTCGCCACCGAGACCGAAGACTGGCGCGTCTTTCTCGGCGCGAGCGTGCGCACACCCCTCTAGCTCATCCGGCCAGTGCTACCTTGATGGTCGGTGGCATGGGCATCATCGGCACGCCTCCGCGAAGCGCTGGTTGAATACGACGGCCCAGCCGTTTTCGTAGTTTCTTCTCTCTTCTGTGGCGATGTCGCCCAGTTTCTCCCAGTCGCGATGCTCGAGCTCGACGCGCGTCCCTTCTTTCACGGCGATGAAGCGCAGTTCGACTTCTTGCCCCGTCTCGGGATCGCGCCCGGGATACCACGACATCACGAATCGGTGCGGCGGCTCCCACGCAATCACATGCCCCCACGCGACGCGCTTGCCGTCGGGCGCGATCTCGTAGATCGCGCCGCCCAGGCGCGTCTCCATCGCGCACCCGCGCGCCTTGGCCTGGTTCACCGAGAATTTTTGAAACGGCCACCACGTGCCGAAGCGGGCCGTGAAAATCTCGAATGCCTCGGCGGGCGTGCGGCCCACGACGATCGACTTGCGCAGCGGCGCGATCGGTTCGCGCGCGCGTTCAGCGTTTGCCATGTTTTTTCGCCTTTCTCTGGCGGATGGTGCGGCCCGGTTTCTTGGCCGGCGCGGTCACGCGTTCGGTCTCGTTGCGGAATGCGGCCAGCACGTCGGCCCAAAAATGGTCGAGGTAGCGGCGCAGCTCGTCGAGTCCGGCCGCGTCCACGGAGTAGAAGCGACTCGTCCCCACGCGCTGCGACCGAACCAGCCCCGCGTCCTGCAATATCTTGAGATGCTGCGACACCGCGGGCCGCGTCACGTCGAAGCCGGCCGCGAGCTTGCCGACCGGCATTGCGCCGTGTCGCAGACGTTCCAGAATAGCGCGGCGGGTGGGATCGGCCAGGGCGACGAGCTTGGGTTGGTAAGTCATGGCTTAAGGTTAGTGGATACTTACCTACTTGTCAAGACGCGATTTTGCGGCGAACATGGACGCGACCCCGAGCACCCCTTTGTATGATCACGCCATGAAACGCGTCACCGCACGATCGCAGCGCCGCAAGGCACCCCGAGTGCCCAAGCACGTCCTGGCCCGGAAAGGCCCTCCGAAGCAGGGCCCTCCCCCCCGGCCGAAGAAGAAAGTCACCGCGAAGCGGAAGCCTCTTCCCGTCGTCGCAACACCCGAGCTGCGCCGCCGCGCGCTCCGGCTGCACGATGGATTGAAGGACGCCTACCCCGACGCGCGCTGCGAGCTCGACTTCACCAACGCGCTCGAGGCGCTGGTCTCGACCATCCTGGCCGCGCAGTGCACCGACGCGCGCGTCAACATGGTCACGCCCGCGCTGTTCAAGAAGTATCCGACCGCGCGCGACTATCTCAACGCCGACGACGACGTCTTGAAGGAAGAGATCAAGAGCACCGGCTTCTTCAACAACAAGACCAAGGCCATCAAGGCGGCCGCGAAGCTGCTCGTCGAGGAGTTCAGCGGCGAGATGCCGCGCACCATGGAAGACCTACTCAAGCTCCCCGGTGTCGGCCGCAAGACCGCGAACGTGATCCTGGCCAACATCTACGGCGTCCCCGGCGTGGTCGTCGATACCCACATGCTGCGGTTATCGAACCGCATGGGCTTCTCGGTCCAGCACGACGCCGACAAAGTCGAAAAGGACATGATGGCGATCTTCCCCGAGAGCACATGGATCTCGCTCTCTCATCTTATTCCGTGGCACGGACGCCGCTGCTGCACCGCGCGCAATCCCAACTGCGACGGCTGCCCGGTCGCCGACGAGTGCCCGAAGCTGATTGAATGACCAAGCGGCCTACCCAACGCACCCGCGTGCGTCGCCTCCCCAAGCGCGGCGCCTACGACCGCGCCACCATCGACGCCATCCTGGACGAGGGTCTGGTATGCCACGTCGGCTTCGTCGTCGACGGGCAGCCCTTCGTGATCCCCACCCTCCACGCGCGCGACGGCGATCGCGTGCTGATCCACGGCTCGGCCGCGAGCCGCATGCTGCGCAACCTCGGCGCGGGCGTCGACGCGTGCCTCACCGTGACGCTGGCCGACCAGTTGGTTATCGCGCGCTCGGCGTTCCACAGCTCGATGAACTACCGGTCGGTGATGCTGTTGGGAAAGGCGCGCTTGATCGAAGAGCCGCGCGCCAAGATGGACGCACTGCGCGCGCTGGTCGAGCACTTGATCCCGGGACGCTGGGACGACTGCCGGCGTCCCAATGCGAAAGAGGCGAAGGCGACCTGGATTCTCGAGCTGCCGATCGACGAAGCGTCGGCCAAGATTCGCACGGGACCGCCGATCGACGACGACGAAGACTACGCGCTGGATATCTGGGCGGGTTTGCTTCCGCTGGCGAAGGGATTCGGGAAGCCGATTCGGGATGCGAAGCTCAAACGCGGGGTCGAAGCGCCGTCCTACCTCACGCGCTACGCGCGGCCTAGCTCCGCACGAAGCGCACCGTCAAAGCCCCCGCGGAAACGATCACGCCGATCGCGAGCGCCCCGTACACCGCGGTGAGCGTCCACGCGTCGCCGCCGGCGGCCGCGACCATCGCGTCGAGACCGTGCTTGGCGACCGCGGTCAAGCGCTCGAGCATCGTCTTTTGCGTCGCCTCGCCCGTCAGGCGATCGCTGTAGCGCCCGAACAGGAGTGCCCCCCACATCACGAGCACGATCGCGACTCCGGGCACGCTCATCAGCGCGCGGAAGCTTCGAATCAGAATGCCGCGGCGAGCGCGAAAACCAGCCGCGCTCATATCGGGCAGGAAGGCGTCGATCGCGGGCACTTCGTCGCGGCGCGCGACCAGCGCCTGCTCGATCGACACGAAAGAAGCCAGCGCGTCGCGGCACTGCGGGCACGCGTCCAAGTGAGTCGACACGGACGCCGCCTCGTCGGCGGAAAGCTCGCGCGCGACGAAGAGCGGCAGCTTCGCCTCGATGCGTTCGCAGTCCATGGGGTCGAACCGATTCATCAACTCACGGCATCCTTGCGTTCCCGCCACGCCGGGCGCGACAGTATCTTCTTCAATTCCAGCTTGCCACGATGAACATACGTCTTGACCGTGCCCACCGGCAAGCGCATCAACTCGGCGATTTCTTCGTAGGATTTCTCGGCCATATACCGAAGCTCGATGGCGGTGCGATAGGACTCGTCCAATTCGGCCATCGCGCGCTCGATTCGTTCGCGCTCGCCGCGCTCGTGCGTCGCGGCATCCGGGGTTGCATCGGCGCGGGCGGGGATCTCGACGTCGTCTATAGAGGTGGTGTCCACGCGCTTCTTCGAAACCACGTCGAGCGCTTCGCGGCGCGCGATCTGGTAGAGCCAGGTCGAGAACTTCGACTCGCCGCGAAAGGACCCGAGCCCTTGGTATGCCTTGAGGTATGTCAACTGCATGACATCGTCCACGTCATCGAATCGTTGCGGCCCCAGGATGGCGCGCACCACCGCGTAGGCGGTAGCGTGGTGCTTGCCGACGAGGTCGCGAAACGCCCGCCCGTCTCCGCGGAGCGATCGTGCGACGAGCTCGCGATCCTGGTCGTTCGACAAATCATCGTCTCCGCATGCTACGACCGCGCCCCAGGCCCGGCCGTTTCATCTATCTTAGCGGACCCGCGAGGACCGCCCCGCCGAAAACTTCTTGAAACGCGGCCGGCCCGGGGACGGTCCAAGGGAGTGAATGGCGGAGTCGGGCCCAGTCGAAGGTAGCCCAACCCCATGCAAAATAGACACTTATTCGCCGGACACGAAAGGAACCTGTCATGCCAATCTTCGGCTGGATCGAACCTGAAGTGGTCGCCATTTTCATCCCCATCATCGGGGTCTTGGGTGGCGTATTGATCGCGGTGACCGCCGTGGTCGTGGGCGGTCGTCGCAAAGAGCTCGAACATCGCGAACGCATCATAGCGATGGAGAAGGGCCTTCCGGTCCCGGGACCGATGGTCGAGCCCGAGCGCCCCAAGTACGCGGGTCGCCGCGCGAACGGTCTGGTGATGACCGGGATCGGCTTGGCATTGACCATCGCGTTGTCCGCCGAGGAAGGTTTCGCGGACGGCGGCGTGTGGGGATTGATCCCGCTCTTCATCGGAGTCGGGTTGCTCGTCGCCGGTTCGCTGGACAAGCGCGAATGGGAAACCCAACAGCGGAAGAACAACAGCACGCCGATGTAGTGCGAACGACGCATGCGGGGGCGCGTCGCAAACGGACACCCGCGAGTCAGCGCCCCCAACGTGAATCGCCGCCCGCGCAGCAACGCGCGAGCGGCGATTCGCTTTTTCGACTGCTTGCGATGACTAGTTGTTGACGATGATCTGCGCGCCCAAGGCCTGGCCGCCCGCGCCGGCCAATAAGCCCTTCGCGAACACCGTGTAGATCTTACCCGCTTCGAGCGTGATCGGAGCCAAGTCCAGCGCGACGGTGGTGGTCCCGGCCACGCGAACTTCCAGGTCGTAGGTGCCCGCGTCCAGCGGCGTGAACGGCGAGTACTCCTTGAACACGTAGTCGCCGAAGACGACGGCGCCGGTGTTGGTCGTGACGTCGACGGCGGGCGCATCCGGCGAGGCGTGCAGGAAGCGCACGTGCGCCTTTCCGGCCGCGGGCGCGGCGAGGTTGTCCTCGATCACGATAGCCTCGATGCTGGCGACTTCGTTGACCGCGAACACCGAATAGGCCTTGCCATCTTCGAGCGGCAGATCGGCTTCGATCGCCGTCGTCGACGTGCCGGTAACGTTGACCTTCACGTTGCGCGTGCCGGCCGCGACGTCGAGGTAGCCGGTGCTGTTCGGAAACGTGAGGTTCGTCCCCACGGGCGTGTCGTCGACCAAGAGGTCGACGCCGGGCGCGTCGGGCGAGGCGTGCGTCACGTTGACCGACGCCTGCGGCGTCGGAGGCGCGACGGGGTTGTTGTTCTCATCGTCGTCGTCGCAGCCGGTGAACGCCAGCGAGAGCGCCAGCACGGCCGCGAGCAGGGAGAGAGTGCGCATTGCGTGTCCTCCTGTGGACCTGGTTCGAGTTCGTTTTGCCGCCGGTCGTCCGACCGGCTTGGGGCTCGGCCAACAAGGTCGGAAAACCTTGACGCGCGCGCAAATATTTTTGGACAAATCATAGACAAAATATGGACAGGCGTTTCCCCGCCTCGGCTTTCCGCAACGCTACGTTGGAGTAACTCTAATAAAATTATCTAGATAGAGCCGATACGCCCGCGGCGGCGGGCGACCCAGTCGTAGACGAGCTCGGCGATCGGGGCGAAGCCCGGGACGCGTCGATACATCCATAGGATCGCCGACCTGCGCCGGCCCGCGGCGCGCGCTCGGAGGATGGCCTCCGCCCCCTTCGACACATCCCCGTTCCCGTCGACGAAGTGCACCGAGCGCGCAAGGTCGGTCGTCGAGATTCCGGACCACGCCGCCCGTTGATACGGCTCGAACGCCACCGCGTCGCCGACGTGCGCGCGTAGCCCTTCGACGCGGCGGCGACAGAATCCACAATCGGCGTCGTAGAGGAGCACCGGCGTGGCGGGCTCGAAGCGAAGCGGGGTCTCCGCGCGCGCATGCGCGGTATCGGCGTCTCCGTCCGTGAAGAAGCGCACGATTGTCCGCTGCACCCCGGCCGGCAGCAGCAGGTCGGCGTGCCCGGCGTCCTCGACGACCAGGTGGCGTGCGTTCAAGAACCCGGGCGCGAGATCGGCGACGTTGTCGGCGGGAGTGCGCGCGTCGAGCGTACCCGTGACGAAGAGCGTCGGCACACGCGAGTGCAGCGGCGCGCGGAACGCGTCGCCGAGGTCGGGCCGTCCGATTGCGTCGCAGACCTCCGGGAACGGAAAGTCGATCGTCCGCCCCAAGAGCGTCGCGCGCGCCTCGTCCTCGATGCGGCGCCACCGCTCGAGCGAGGCACCTGACGCGCAGTCCATACACGCGCGCACGAGCGACCGATTGAGCCCCGTGCGAAGCTCTTCCAAGTGGGAGCGCAACAGGTCGTCGCGCGCGATGTCGCCGAAGTCGCCCCGCGCCATGGCGCGATACCAGCGCGGCATGCGTGCGATCATGCGAACGTCCCCGATTCCTTCGGCCGTCATCCACTCCAGGTCGAAGCGGCCGATCACGGCCGGGCGAGGCGTGCCGCCGGAAACGGGCAGCGTGATCCGCGCGGGCTCACGCGCTACCGACGCCAGCACGTCCCTCACGCTCTCGACGAAGTCGGGCGCGCGCGGCATCGCGGTGCGCACGCGCTCGCCGATCGATGCGAGCTGGCGCTCGATGCGCGACGGCAGCTTGTAGGTGTGATCGGGTCCTTCGGGTCCGGCCAGCACGGCGCGCGCCACCAGGTCGTCATGCCGGCGCAGTACCGCCATCGCGAGGTGGGTTCCGTAGCTCCAACCGAGCAAAGAGATCTGCTTGGCACCCAGCGCCCGCGCGAGATCGGCCACGTCGGCCGCGCTCTCCGCGCTGTTGAACGCGGCGATGTCGATCCCACTACGCGCGAGCTGCTCAGCGCAGCGGCGCGTCGACTCGATTACCGCGCGCACCACCTCCTCGCGCGAGAACGCCTGCTCGAACGGGAGTGCCAGCGGCTCGGCGCACTCGAGCGACGGGGTCGAGGATCCCGACCCGCGCTGGTCGAGCAGGATCACGTCCCCCGCCGTGCGCAGACCGTCGAACAGCCCGAAGTAACGCCCGCGCCCGAAGCGAATCCCCGAGAGCCCCGGTCCCCCGTTCAAGAACACGATGGGCGGGCGCCCGCGGTCCGCGGTGGCGGGGAGTCGCACGAACGCGAGCCGGACCGCGCCCGCGGCGGGTGCGCCGCGGCGCATGGGGACCTCGAGGGAGCCGAGCTCGGCGTCCACGGCGCGGCCGTTGCCGGCCTCGAATCGATGCGGTCGGAGCGAAATCGTCATGCGATGCGCGCGCTTGTCAACGTGGCGCGGGCCCCGTATTGTATAGCTTTCCGCGCTCACGAGAGAAGTCCGCCGGCGCGTCTCCGGGCGGACACGCGCACTGCCAAGGAGCCATCCAATGGAAAAGAACTATCGGCACATCGAGACCAAGCTCATCCACGCCGGCGAGCCGCGCCTGAACGGCGCCGTCGTCATGCCCATCTTTCAAACCGCCATGTTCGAGTCGAAGAGCGACGGCGACGCGGGATACCACGACCTGCGCTACATTCGGCTCAATAATATGCCGAATCACACCGTGCTCGCGGCCAAGCTCGCGGCGCTCGAAAACGCGCAGGCGGCGCTGGTGACCGCGAGCGGCATGGCCGCCATCACCACGTCGCTGCTCACCGTGCTCAAGAACGGCGACCACTTGTTGATCCAGGATTGCACCTACGGCGGCACGCACTCGTTCGTGACCCACGAGTTCGCGCGCTACGGTATCGCCTACGACGTCATCGACGGTGCCGACCCTGGTTCGTGGAAAGCCAAGCTGCGCTCGACCACGCGCGCCATCTACGTCGAAGCCATCGCCAACCCGGTCATGAGCGTCAGCGACCTCGCGGCCGCGGC
This sequence comes from Candidatus Krumholzibacteriia bacterium, assembly GCA_035620655.1. Taxonomy (GTDB): domain Bacteria; phylum Krumholzibacteriota; class Krumholzibacteriia; order WVZY01; family JAKEHA01; genus JAKEHA01. Next base: position 110 of record DASPGK010000107.1, on the reverse strand, counting down.
CGACTTTGCCAAAGAGCACGGTGTGGTCTCGATGATCGACAATACGTTCGCGAGCCCGATGAACTTCCGTCCCTCCGAGTGGGGCTTCGACCTGTCGCTGCACAGCTGCA
>DASPGK010000106.1:0-2717 GCA_035620655.1 Candidatus Krumholzibacteriia bacterium | reverse complement strand
CGCCCGGCGCCCACGACGACTACTGGCGGCGCGGCTACACGGTGGCGTTGTCGTACGCGAGCCAGCCGGTCGGAGACAAGGAGAAGGCGAAGGAGGCGCGCTTCCGCGTCGACCTCGCGCGCGCAAACGGGCGTCTGGTGTGGACGGGAACCTCGACACCGGTCGACCCCAAGGACGCCGAGAAGCTGCGCACCGAGATCGCCGGGCAGATCGTGCCCGAGCTCGAGAGGCGCAAGCTGATTCCCAAGGACTGAGACGATCAGTTCCGGCGCGCGTCCACGAGCCACACCGCGACCGCTTCCAGGATGGAGTGGACGCCGAGCTTGGAGAGGATGTGCTGGACGTGGTTGCGAACCGTCACGTGGCTTATCGAGAGGCGCGCCGCGACTTCATAGAGGTTCGCGTCCGCGGCCAGCAGCGAGAGAACCTCGCGCTCGCGCCGCGATAGCTCCGTGGACGAGACCGCGCTCCTCTGAGCCGGCGGCGCCGGCTTCCCCACATCCTCCGCGGTCCGGCTCACGACCCGCTCCAGGAAGCCGCGAATCCGGCGCTCGCGTTCGTCGTCGACCACCATATGGACGAGGTGGTGCCCGGCGGGCGCCTCGACCGCGATAACGACCACACAGACTTCCGTTCGCGATCCATCCCTCGCCCTGACTTCCAAATGAACCGGCTCGATCTCCGCGTGGGCGGCTGCTTGCGAGCGCACGCGACAGCGAGGGCAGCAAAACGGCCCCGTGCGCGTGCGCCCCGCCACCGCGACGTGGCACGGGCGCCCGTGCCACTGGGAAAGCGTGTGGCCGAAGAGGGCCTCGGCTCGGGTGTTCAAATAGGAAATGCGACCGGCAGGGTCGGTGATCCAAACGGGGACGCCCATCGATTCCACCCAAGATGGCGGCGTGGAACCAAAAGAGGCGGCTATGCGGTCCTGATCGATTTCGGCCATGGAACGGGCGGCCGGTGCGATCATACCACGCGGCGCCGGTTGCGTGGAATAGCAGCAATCCGGCGCCGCGTTTGGTGCAGAAGTCCCAACCAGGGGTCTAGAAATTGACCTCGAGGTCGAGATCGGCCGCGACGATACGGGCCTTGGTGAGGGTCATGAATGGGTCGTCACTCAGTTTGGTGACGATCATGGCTGACTTGCCCAGGATATCGATCACAGGCGAGCGTCCGGCCTTTAGGCCATCCTCAGGGACGCGAATCAGGTGCCCGGACCAGTTGCTGTAGTAGGTGCCGGGCGTCTCGATCTCTTCGAACGGCATTTGCACCGCCTGAAGCCGCTTGTATTCGAGATCCTTCTTGATCGCTTGCATCGGATTCACCTCCTCCTTTCCAGAAATCAGTACTCACCTGGAAAGGATGGTGACAATCCGGCGGCCCGGCCATGATGCACTTGCATCATTTTCGGGGCGGGAATCCTCGCCGGGTCACTGGCGAGACTAGCGCGAGGTCTCCCACGACAGGTACAGTCGCGCCTGCGGCACGCGCTGGTTGTGCGTGTCCTGGAGCTCGGCGATCTCGTAGTCGCTATCGCGCCGGAACACCGACGCATCCGCGCCGACGTTCATGGCACCGCGCACCGGAATGGCCAGCTTTACCCCGAACGACTGCACGTAGTGCTCCGCGTTCGAGCCCGTCTCGGACGGATTCCAGATCGACCCGTTGCGTACGTGGACGTACTGCGCGCGATACCCCAGCCAGAACACGCGGCGACCCTTGTGCAGTACGCCGGCTTCCGCCGACACACCGCCACCCGGGCCGTAGTCGTACTCACGGAAGCGCTCGCGGTCTTCGACCTGGGCGAGGAATGAATACTCCGCGTTGACCGCCGCCAGAATGCTCCACAACAGATCGACGCGCGCCTGGATTCCGATGTTGGACGAGGGCCGGAAGCGCGAGTAGAAGGTCCCCCCGAAGCTCTGCCCCCCAAACTCGTAGTCGTAGTTGTTGACGTAGTCGAAGTACTGCGTGAACGCGATCGCGTACTTCGGGTACGCCGCCTCGCCCAGCGCCTTCGAGAACAAATCGCCGCGAATCTGGAAGCGCGACAGCGTGTTCTTGTCGTCCCCGTTGAACTGGACACCGGTGTCGAAGTGGTCAAAGGGCTTGCGGCGCGCGTTCTCGAACGGGTTCCCGTGATTGATGTACAGGTCGATCACGGGACGCACCTCGGTGCTGTCGTTGATCGATTCGCCCTTGCCGGTGATGCGCGCCCCGATGGCGAGATTCGTGTAGTACCGCGGCGGCCGCCAGTCGTACGGGTCCGACGGATTGCCTTGCACCTTGCTCGCGCGGCCCGACACGAAGCGGTTGAACCCGTGGATCGGGTCGATCAAGAAGCTCCCGATCTCGCGCCACGTGCGGCCGCTGCCGGTCGCCGTGTTGTCGAGCAAATACGACGATAGGCGGTACACGGTCTCGCCGAACGCGATGCCGCCGATGCCGGTCGCGATCAAGTCGTTGTACGAGGCCGGGTGCGTCTCGCCCGCCACCTCCCAAATGGTGGCGCCCGTCATGGCGGTCAGCGTCGAGGCCCAGAAGCCGAGCCCGTTCGAGCGGCCCGAGTTGAAGTATGTACTCCCGTTGAAGGGGTGGACGTACTGGTTGGTCTTGAACTTGTTGTCGTCGAAGTGGAGACCTTCTTCGACGTTGTCCCAGAAGGAGCGCGGGCTGATCTGGTTGAAGTTCGCCTGACGAATGTACTCGTTGAACAT
>DASPGK010000105.1:0-6240 GCA_035620655.1 Candidatus Krumholzibacteriia bacterium | reverse complement strand
TCGCGGCGGGACTGATCGCCGGCGGCGTGAGCCCGGGTGCCGCCATGGTCTTCTTGCTCGCGGGTCCCGCGACCAATGTGTCGAGCTTCGTCGTCGTGAAGGGCTTGCTCGGTGGCCGCGGTCTCGTGGGCTACCTGGCGTCGATCGTGCTCGTGAGCGTGGCGGCCGGTGTCGCACTCGATGCGTTCTTGGACCGCCTCACGCTGCCGACCTTCGCGCCCTCGCACGCGCACGAGTCGCACTCGCGCGTCGAACTCGTGCTCACCGTGGTCTTCTTGCTCTTGGTCGCGTGGAGCTTCGCGCGTACGCGCCTGCTCCCCCGTATGTGGTCGCGCGTTCGCTCGTACCTCGCGCAAGCACCACGCGACAGCGCTCGCTGAGCCCGCCCGAAGGCGGCTTGACTTTCCCTCCCAGCCGACGCATCCTCGGGGCATGAAACGGGTGGCCGCACTCTTCCTCGCGGCGGCGTTGGTCGCCGCGGTGGTCATCCATGGCGCCCACGGGCACGACGAGGATCAGCACGCGTCGCGGCTGCACGCCACCTGCGTGGTGTGCCAGTTGGGCTCGCCGGTTGCAACCCAACCGGTCGCCCTGCCCGCCGTCGTCGACGCGTCCCCCGTTTGTCAACTTTCCATCGCCGACCGCGACCGCGCCATTCCACCCGCGCGCGTCGAGGTCGACCTCTCCCGCGCGCCTCCCCTCGCGTCCTAGCTCCACTTCTTCTTCCCGTTACACAGAGTCGCAGCACTCCACAGGCGAGGAGGGTTCTATGTTGTCCAGCGGGCGACCCCGCGCGGTTTGGATCGCGGGGCTTGCGGCGATATGCGCGACCGGGTTCGCGCGGGCGCAAACACTATCCAATCCGGACTTGAGCGCGATCGGAGACATGCGCGCCGTGTACCGGCCGAGTGAGTCGGCCGCCGGCGTAGGGTCGAACGAGCTCACCTTCGACTTCGAGGAGCTCGAGTTGGCGCTCAATGCGTACCTCAACCCGTACATGCGGGCCGACGTCTTTCTCTCCATCCACGGCACGGGGCCCGAAGTCGAGATCGAAGAAGCGAACTTCACGGTGCTGCGCGGGCTTCCGGCCGCGTTGCAGTTCAACGCCGGCCAGTATCTCCTCGACTTCGGAAAGCTCAACACCCAGCACCCGCACCAGTGGGCCTGGCTCGATCGCCCGTTGATGCACCGGACCATGCTGGGAGAAGACGGCCTGCGCGCGCTGGGCGCGCGCCTGACCACGCTGTTCGCGGTCGGAGAGAACGCGCTGGGGCTGTCTGCCAGCGCGTTCAGCGGGGGTGCCTTCGAGTCCCATGAGCACGGCGACGAAGGCGAGGAAGATGAGGCGCCACCCGACATCATGGGCAGTGCCCGCGCCTCCTTGTTCCGGCAGGTCTCGGATGCGTGGTCGGCCGAACTCGGCGCGTCCTATCTCTTCGGCAACTACGACCCCGTCGAGCCGCTTGCGACGCAGATCGCGGCCGTCGATTGGAAACTCCGATGGAGGCCGAACAGCTACCAGGCGTTCGTGTGGGTCGCGGAGGCGATGTCGAGCGAGCGCGAGGTCGCGGAAGAAATCGACTCGGTCACGGTGAACCTGTCGACGGTCGACGCGATGGGCGCGTTCACGTCCGCGGAACTCCAGTTCCGCAAGCGCTGGAGCGCGGGGGCCTTCTTCGATTGGACGCAGGACGCGTCCATCCAGGACGCGGAAAGTACCGCCTACGGCGCGTTCTTCGACTTTCTGCCGGTCGAAGAGACCGCGCGCATCGGCATCGTGTACCGGCACGAGACCTCGGACCTCACCGACTTCGACGACGACTCGGTGACCCTCCAGTTCTTGTGGTCTTTGGGCCCGCACAAGGTGCACACCTTTTAGTCCTACGGAGACACCATCATGAAACGTACACTGCTGCTCTTGCTTCTCATCGCGGTCGCGACGAATCCTGTCGCGGCGAAGGTCAGCGTGGTGGCATCGACGACCGATCTGGCCGCGATCGCGACCTTCGTGGGCGGCGACGCGGTCGAGGTGACGTCGATCGCGCGCGGCACGTCGGATCCGCACTTCGTCGAGGTACTGCCGAGCTACATGGTTCGGGTGCAGAAGGCGAAGCTCTATCTCAAGCTCGGAATGGACATCGATCGGTGGGCCGCACCCATCATCGACGGGTCGCGCAACGGCAAGCTCGTCATCGTCGATTGCTCGAGCCGCATCGCACCGCTCAACGTGCCCACCGGTAAGGTGGACGCGTCGATGGGTGACGTACACGCGCGCGGCAACCCGCACTACTGGCTGGACCCCGACAACGGAGTAATCATCGCGACCACCATCGCCGACGCGCTTTCCGGAATCGACCCGGAGAACACGTCCGCGTACCTTGCCAACCTCGAGAGATTCAAGGCGGAGCTGGCCGCCCGCAGGACCCGCTGGAGCGATACGGCCGGCGGATTGCGGGGGATGAAGATGGTGACGTACCACGACTCGTGGCCGTACTTCTCGCGGGCGTTCGGCGTGGAGATCGAAGACTTCGTCGAGCCGCTGCCCGGGATCGAGCCCACGCCGTCGCACACCGCGAAGGTCATCGACATGATCAAGGCGCAGGGCATCCGGGTGATCGGGGTCGAGCCGTACTTCTCCAAGCGCACCCCGGAGACGATCGCGCGTGCCACCGGCGCCGTCGTCGTCGAGCTCCCACCCTCGGTGGGCGGGGCCCCCGGCGCGACCGATTACTTTTCGCTGTTCGACGTGCTCATCGACCGCTTGATGAAGGCGGGGCGGTAGACGTGTTCGAGCTCCTGACCTACCCGTTCGTGCAGCTGGCACTCCTGGCTGCGCTGATCCTGGCCGGCATCCACGCGTACTTGGGCTATCACGTGGTGAGCCGCGGGGTCATCTTCGTCGACTTGTCGCTGGCGCAGGCGTCGGCGTTAGGGGCAACGGTCGCCTTCTGCCTGGGTGTGAGGAGCGAAGCGGTCACCTACCTCGTCTCGCTCCTCTTCACGCTCGCGGGCGCGCTCGTCATCTCGGTCGCGCGCACCCGCGACGAGCGAGTTCCGCACGAGGCGTTCATCGGCATCTTGTACGCGGCTGCCACCGCGGTGCCACTGCTATTGCTCTCCCACCACGCCGAAGGCGCGGAGATGCTGCACCACATGATCGCGGGGTCGCTGCTCACGGTGACGCCGCACGAGCTGGTCAAGATCGCGGTGTTGTACGCGGCTCTGGGCGGGTTCTTCTTTCGCTATCGCAAGCGCTTCGACACCATCAGCCGTCACCGCGATCGCGCCCAGGCGGAGGGATGGAATCTGGTGTGGTGGGACTTCTTGTTCTACGCCGCCTTCGCACTGGTGGTGACCTCGTCGGTCGCGATCGCCGGCGTGCTCCTGGTATTCGCGCTGCTGGTCATTCCGCCCGTCACCGCGTTGTTGATGACGACACACCCGGCCAAACGCCTCGCACTGGGGTGGACGATCGGAGTGGCCGGAGCACTGGTCGGTGTCGCCGCGTCGGTCGCGATGGACCTGCCGGCGGGGCCGGCGGTGATCGCGACGCTGGCGTCGATATTGGTGGTGGTGGCGGGCCTGCTGCGCCTCGCGCGGCGCTAGCGGCTATTCCAGACGCAGGGCGATGCCGTACTTGCGGATCTTGTTGTAGAGCTGCTGGCGGCTCAAGTCGAGGGCCTGGGCGGCGAGGGTCACGTTGTTGCCGTGCTGCGCCAGCGCCTGACGAACCGCTTGCTCCTCCGCACGCTCCATCACTGCACGCAGGGTCACCGGCGACGACTCGCCGGATGGCGCCCCCCTCCGAGACGAGATGAAACGCTCCAGCGCCTTGGCGTCGATCGAGTTATCGGCGCTGCGAAACAGAATAGCGCCCTCGATGGCGCTCTTGAGTTCGCGCACGTTGCCGGGCCAGGAATGCCCGAGGAGAATCGCCTTCGCCTCACCCGACAGATACGGACGCATCTGCTTGTTGTTCTTCGCGTATTGATCGAGGAAATGCTCGGCGATCGGAATGATATCCTCGGGGCGCTCGCGCAGCGCGGGCACCTCGATCTTGGCCTGATTCAGCCGATAGTATAGATCTTCTCGGAATTCGCCCTCGGCCACCGCTCGCTCGAGGTCCCGATTGGTGGCCGAGATGACGCGCACGTCGGCGCGTTGCACGCGTACGTCACCGACGCGACTGAACTCTCGGTTTTCCAGAACGCGCAGTAGCGCGACCTGTGCCGATAAGGGCATGGTGCCGATCTCGTCCAGGAACAGCGTGCCACCCTGGGCGGCCTCGAAAAAGCCCGGGCGGTCCGCATCGGCGTTGGTGAACGCGCCCCTGACGTACCCGAAGAGCGTGCTCTCGACCAGATTCGCCGCAATACTCCCGCAGCTAAGCGCGCAGAAGGGCCCCTCGCGGCGGCGGCTGCGGGCGTGGATCGCGCGCGCGACGCCGTCCTTGCCCGTCCCGCTTTCGCCCTGGATCAGCACGGTGATGTCGTCGGGCGCGACCTTGGTCACCATTTCGAACACGTCCAGCATGGCGGGGCTCTTACTTATCGTTCCGCCCATCGCGAACTCGCGGAAGAGTTGGCGCGCGAGGGCGGCGTTCTCTTCCGCGAGGCGGTCGCCCTGGTGCTTCAGCTCGCCTTTCCGGCGCGCATTGCCGATGGCGAACGCGGCCTGGAGGGCGAAGAACTGCAGAAAGCTGCGGTCCCACTGCGTGTACCGCGGTGTCACGAATCGATGGTCGGCATAGATGACGCCGATCAGGCGCTCGTCGTCGACGACGGGCAGGCAAACCGCGGCGCGGATCTTCCCCGCCTGAATGCTTCCCCGCTCGCGCAAGTCGTCGACCTCTTGCAGGTCGGAATGGATCACGGGCTGGCCGTTCGCGATCACGGCATTGACGATGGTGCTGCTGATCGCGCGCGCGTCGTCCTTGTCCCACTCGCCCTGGTCCTTGCGCCGGCCGGTGTAGGTGGCGAAGTGGTCGGCGGCATCCATGAGGATCACGAAGCCCCTCTCGCAGCGCGCCACGACGAGGATCCCGTCGACCACACGATCGAGGGTCTCCTTGAGGTCGACGGCGGTACCGAGCAACAGGACGATCTTGCGCAGCTCGTCGAACCGACGCTGGGCCTCGGCGTCAGGGGTGGCCGGCGGCGCCGGCGCGGCGGTGGGCGAAGCGGCCGGCGGTCGCGATGCACGGAGTGTGCGGTCCCACTCGCGAAAGTCTTCGAGGCGGTTGCGCGGCGCGGGCTTCTTGGTGCTGGGCGCGGCGGGCTTCCGTGGGGTCGGCGGAGGTGTCTTGCGGGTAGACATCGCCTTCTATTGTATCAGTTTCCTCGCCCCTCGCGAAAGGGCGCGCGGCTCCCCCAAATAGAGCGAGCCCGCCTTTTCAGGCGGGCTCGTCCACGTGGCCTCTCCCCGGCATCGGATATTAGAGACCACGCGAGTCTCTTCTCCCCGGCTATTCCGGCCGACCGAACTCCCGCTTGGATTCGCGGCGGGAATCCGATATAAGCAGTGAACTAGCCGCGGCCGCCCCAGGTGCTGTTGCCCCAGGTGCTATTGCCCATAACACCCCAGATGCTCTTGCCGAACACGGCCAGCACGCTGATGATGAGTCCGAGATTCGAAAGGATCGTGTAACGCATGGCTTTTACCTCCCGTTGGAACTTGGTTGCCGGGGCCTCTGCCGCGAAACCGTCTCCTTCGCTCTGCATTGGCCGTTCTGTTCCTGGTAATGGCAACCGCCGTACCAAAAGGGAAAGAAATTCCCAAAAGATTCGCAACCTTCCTTTCTACAACACGTTATTGCCAGACGGCGCCACTCGGGGCGCGCGCGTCCGGGTCAATCCCGGTTGGGGAGTGTAAGGGAGAGTTGACACCCATCGCCCCTTCGGGAACCCAAGAGCATCCTAACCAGCTGAATCAAAAACAGTTAGAGGTGTCAAATGGATTTGACGACCGCTTGTGTTAAAACCCTGACGTCGCCGCGGGCCTTTCGAGCGGCGGCTCTGGCGCTGGGCGCCGCAGCCATCTTTGTGGGTCAAAACGCCGGGGCGGCCAAGGATGTTTTCCCTTACCCCGCCACCACCCGGTCGCTCGACAACGGACTCAAGGTGGTGCTGGTGCCCTTCGACAGCCCGGGCATCGTCGCCTACTACACCATCGGGCGCGCCGGCTCGCGCAACGAAGTCGAGCCGGGCAAGTCCGGGTTCGCGCACTTCTTCGAGCACATGA
>DASPGK010000104.1:0-8110 GCA_035620655.1 Candidatus Krumholzibacteriia bacterium | reverse complement strand
GTCGTTTGTCCGACGTCCGCACCGGCCACGGGGACGAGTTCGGCGCAGGTCCATATATTGTTGCTGCGCCAAACGGCGTTGAGCGCCCGGCGGTCGTTCACTTCGATGGCGGGGGCGCCGCCCGCCTGGGGGGCGTCCGGGAGCGTCACCACCGCAGTGTTGTCGATGTTGCCGAAGTTCACGAACTGCTGAACGAAGAACGGACCGCCTACGGCGCCCAGCGGGTCGGTCACCTCGACCACTTGCACCGCCTCGTTGACGCCGTCGGTGATGCCGGAATAGCTCAATAGAAACGTGCCCAGGTGGAAGCCCGTCGAACCGGCGCCGGTCGGGCCGAACGTGTGCGCCGGCTGCGTTGTCGTCGCGATTCCGGCGGCGGCGTAGGGATCGTGCACCGTGAACGCGATGCTGTTGTTCGGACCCGCGTAGGTGGGGACCTTGTCGATGATCCACAGGCGCACGCCGCCGAAATTACTCCCGCCGGCCACGAAACGGAACATGTTGTTCGTGATGTACACGGCGTCGTCTCCCACCGCCAGCCCGGGATAGTCCGCCCAGTGCTCGAAGGCTCCGATGAGCAGCTTCGAATCGATGGAGTGGAACCACCAACCGAGGTTCGGGTCCGGTCCCCTGGACACGGCGACCAGAATGCGCGACTGATTCGACGGGTTGCCGAAGGCGACGTCCCAGCGCTCGAGTGCCACCGCGATGAAACGTTGGCGATACTGATCGTAGATCACCTTCGGATCGAACGTGAACGAACCGAGCGTGGTACCCGGCGCGGGCGGCGGGCCGGGCAGCGCCGAGAAGAACGACTGCAAACTCATGAGGACCTGGGGTGCGGCCGCTAGCGGGTCCTTCGGCCGCCACTCGATGGCGACGTTCCCGACCATGACGACGTGGTCGGGGCCCGCTGCGCAGTGGGGATCCGGCGGGATGAACAGATTGCCCGTTAGGACTCCGTTCGTGTCGAAATTGAAGCCGTCGGCGCTCGCGCCGAGCGGCGGATTGGCCTCCGGATCGCCGCTCACGACGCGCGGGCCGGCGCGGAGCTGTTCGGCCGCAGCCGTGGCTCCCCCCGAAGGCTCCGGATCGGCGACCGGTCGCATCGACGCAAACGCCGATCCGACGATGAACAGGGGCAGTACGAGAAGGGAAATACCGAAACAGGGGAGTCGGTATCGCATTCGCCATCCTCCATGGAACGTTGGGGAAACGCTGGACCGGCTGGCACTAGTGAACGGTCAATAGGATACACCCCGCCGCTTGCCGATTCCAGACCCTTTCCACCCGATCGCCGCGCTCGCGGCGGCTCGCACCGGGGCCATACGCATGGTATGCTGACGGCCGTGCGGACCTTAACCCTCGCCTTATTCGCGATCGGAGTCTCGGCTCTCGGCTCCGCCCCCGAAGTCATTCTTCTCGCTGACGATACCGCTCCCTTCGTCGCGCATTTCAACGCGCGAACCGACCGCTTGCGGTTCGTCGCGATCCTCTCGCCCACCTGAGCGGAGTGCCTGCACGGAGCTTCTGCCGTGAAGCAGAAGGTGGTCGGTCGCAAGGGAATAGATGTCACCATCGTGTGGGCGCCAATGATGGAGGGAGACGACGAAGCCGCGGCCCGCGAGGCGGCGCGCATGTTCGACAAGAAGCACGTCGCACACTTCTACGACCCGGAGCGGCGAGTCGGCCTCGCATACCGTCGCGAGGTGTTCCCAAACGCGTACGACGAGGCGTTGGCGTCGCTGCCGGCCGACCACTGGCTGCGCGATGTCCTGCTCGAGCGCGGGCGTGAGTACGGCGACCGGCCCGAGTGGGACATCTACATGTTCTTCGATCGCGGAGCGAAGTGGATGGCGGCACCACCGAGACCCATTCACTTCGTCCGGCACCTGGGCCGGGTGGGCGAGAATGGCGAAAGCCTGATGTGGGTCGACGGGTATGGCCGGGAGCCGGTCGAAGGAGACCTGGCGAACGAGATCCAACGACTCGCGCGGGAGGTCGCGAAGTGACGCGGATCGTCGTGACCGGTATCGTCCTGACGTTGTTCGCGGCGAGTGCCGCCGCGCAGGAGGCGCGCAGGAGCTCGTGGGGGTTCTACGCCGCGCCGACGTCGCACCACGTCTCGTCCGGAACCGATCTCGAGACGATGGAGTCGAGCACGTCCCTCGATTGGGGGCTTTTCTACGCGCGGACCTTCACCCGCGCGATGGTGCGCATCGAGGCGCGCTACGCGTCGCGCGAATTCTACGGATCGTACACGTCGGCGTTGTTCCCCACCGGTTTCCCGGTGCAGCCTATGCGCGAAGATTTTCTGGAGCTGCCGATCGTCTTACACGGGACCAACACGGTTTCGCTGAACGACGCGACGATTCGGATATCGATCGGCGGGGGCCTGTACTACGCACTCCTGATCTCGCAGGAATTCCTGGGCGGTCCCAGTTCCCTCCCCGACGCGCCCGAGGAGCTCGGCGCGGGCGATTACTCCCGCTACGGCTGGCTCGGCGACGGCGGCGTGGCACTGATCATGAAGGAACGCAACGCCGTTTTCCTGCACTTCCGGATGCAGAGCGACCTGGGCGTCACCGGGGAGCCAGAGCAGTCGATCGCCCGCGAGGACGCCGCGTTCGGCTTCTACGCCGGATTCGAGTGGCTCTTCTAGCGACCGGCCGTTGCCGATCCGGACGCCATTCGCTAAGATACACCCAGCCCGCGGCAACATGGCGCGGGCCTTCGACATGAAACCCATCGACCCCTACCAGCCCAAACACAAGGTGCGCATCGTCACCGCGGCCTCGCTGTTCGACGGCCACGACGCGGCTATTAACGTTATGCGTCGCATCATCCAGTCGACCGGCTGCGAGGTCATTCATTTGGGCCACGACCGCAGCGTCGAAGAAGTGGTGGACGCCGCGATTCAAGAAGACGCGCAGGCCATCGCGATGACCTCCTACCAGGGCGGCCACATCGAGTACTTCAAGTACATGAAAGATCTGCTCGAGCAGCGCGGCGCCTCGCACATTCGCATCTTCGGCGGCGGCGGCGGCGTGATCCTCCCCCACGAGATCGAGGAGCTGCACCAGTACGGCATCGCGCGCATCTATTCGCCCGACGACGGGCGCGCGATGGGGCTCCAGGGGATGATCAACGACCTCGTGATGAAGAGCGACTTCGCCACCGGCGTGTCGCTGAACGGTGCGGTCGACGGTGTCCTGAAGCGTGACTTCGGATCTATCGCCAAGACCATCTCGGCGGCCGAGAACGCGCCCAAGGAGAGCGAGCGCGACCTCGCCAAGGTTCGCGCGCGCGCGAAGGAGTCCAAGGCGCCGATCCTCGGCATTACCGGCACCGGCGGCGCGGGCAAGTCGTCTTTGGTGGACGAACTGGTGCGGCGCTTCCTGATCGATTTCCCCGACAAGACCGTGGGCGTGGTGTGCGTCGATCCGTCCAAGCGCAAGACGGGCGGCGCACTCCTCGGCGACCGCATCCGCATGAACGCGATTCGCAGCAAGCGCGTGTACGTGCGCTCGCTGGCCACCCGCCAGTCGAACCTGGCGCTCTCCGCGCACGTGAAAGACGCCATCGACGTCTTGAAGGCCGCCAACTTCGACTTGATCCTGCTCGAGACGTCGGGCATCGGGCAGTCCGACACCGAGATCGTCGATCATTCGAACGTGAGCCTGTACGTGATGACGCCCGAGTATGGCGCCGCCTCCCAACTCGAAAAAATAGACATGATCGACTTCGCGGACTTGATCGCGCTCAACAAGTTCGACAAGCGGGGTGCCATGGACGCGCTGCGCGACGTACGCAAACAGTACAAGCGCGCGCACAAGAAGTTCGATCTCGACGACGAGAAGACACCGGTGTTCGGCACCATCGCGTCGCAGTTCAACGACCCCGGGACCAACAACCTCTATCGCGCGGTGGTCGACGCGCTGGTGGCCAAGTGCGGCCTGCCGGCGGAGAAGTGGCGCTCGAGCTTCGATCTCACCGCCGAGCAGTCGGAGAAGATTTACATCATCCCGCCGCCGCGCACGCGCTACCTCTCCGAGATCTCGGAAACGTGCCGCGAGTACGATAAGTGGGTGAATGAACAGTCCGGTGTCGCGCAGAAGCTATTTGCCCTGCGGACTTCGATCGAGACGGTACGCGCCGGCAAAGCGGCGGACAAGGACCGGATTGTCAAGGACCTCGAATCGACGTATGCGGAAATAGCTCGCGACCTGGCCCCGGAAAACCAGGACATAATCGCGGGATGGGACGAGAAGAAGAAGCGTTACCGCGAGCCTCTCTATACGTTTCAAGTCCGCGGGAAGGACATCTCGATCCAGACACACTCCGAAAGTCTTTCGCACACCCAGGTTCCAAAGATAGCGCTACCGCGCTATTGTTCATGGGGTGACGTGCTGCGATGGAACCTCTCCGAGAACGTGCCCGGCGAGTTCCCGTACGCGGCCGGCATCTATCCCTTCAAACGCACCGAGGAAGATCCGACCCGCATGTTTGCGGGCGAAGGCGCTCCCGAGCGCACCAACCGCCGCTTCCACTACGTGAGCTACCACATGCCGGCCCGGCGTTTGTCGACCGCGTTCGACTCGGTGACGCTCTACGGCCGCGACCCCGATACGCGTCCCGACATCTACGGCAAGATCGGCAACTCGGGCGTGTCGGTGTGCTGTCTCGACGACGCGAAGAAGCTCTATTCGGGCTTCGACCTCGCGGATCCCAAGACCTCGGTGTCGATGACCATCAACGGTCCCGCACCCATGATCCTCGCTTACTTCCTGAACGCCGCCATAGACCAACAGTGCGAGCTATACATAAAAAAGAACGGTCTCGAGGGCGACGTGAAGAAGAAGATCGATGCGATCTACCAAGGTCGCGACGCATTGCGCCCCCGCTACGCGGGCGAGCTGCCGGAAGGAAACGAGGGCTTGGGGCTCCTGCTGCTCGGTGTCACCGGCGACGAGGTACTGCCGCGCGAGGTGTACGACCGCATCAAGGCCAACACCCTGCGCGCGGTTCGTGGGACGGTCCAGGCCGACATATTGAAAGAAGACCAGGCCCAGAACACCTGCATCTTCTCCACCGAATTCGCACTACGGCTGATGGGTGATGTGCAGGACCACTTCATTCGCAACCAGGTGCGCAATTTCTACTCGGTGTCGATCTCGGGCTACCACATCGCGGAGGCGGGTGCCAACCCGATCTCGCAGCTCGCCTTCACGCTCGCCAACGGGTTCACCTACGTCGAGTATTATTTGTCGCGCGGGATGGACATCAACAAATTCGGTCCCAACTTGTCGTTCTTCTTTTCGAACGGCATCGACCCCGAGTACGCGGTGATCGGCCGGGTCGCGCGCCGTATCTGGGCCAAGGCGATGAAGCACAAGTACGGCGCCGACGAGCGTTCGCAGATGCTCAAGTACCACATCCAGACCTCGGGCCGCTCGCTGCACGCGCAGGAGATCGCGTTCAACGACATTCGCACCACGCTGCAGGCACTCTACGCCATCTACGACAACTGCAATTCGCTCCACACGAACGCCTACGACGAGGCCATCACCACGCCCACCGAAGAGTCGGTGCGGCGCGCGATGGCGATCCAGCTCATCATCAACAAGGAGTTGGGGCTGGCCAAGAACGAGAACCCCCTCCAGGGCGCCTTCATCGTGGAAGAGCTCACCGACTTGGTCGAAGAGGCGGTGCTGCTCGAGTTCGACCGCATCACCGAGCGCGGCGGCGTCTTGGGCGCCATGGAAACCATGTACCAGAGGGGCAAAATACAAGAAGAGTCGCTTTACTATGAGACGCTCAAGCACTCGGGCGATCTGCCGGTGATCGGCGTCAACACATTCCTCTCCGACGAGGGGTCGCCCACAATACTCCCCCGGGAGGTCATTCGCGCGACCGAAGACGAGAAGAAACGTCAGATTGCCACAGTCAGCGCACTACACGCGCGCGCTGGTGCGCGCGCGCATGACGCGCTGCGCGCGATCCAACGCGTCGCGGTTCGCAACGAGAACGTTTTCGATCAACTCATGGAAGCGGCCAAGGTGTGCTCGTTGGGACAGACGACGCAGGCGCTGTTCGAGGTGGGAGGAGAGTATCGGCGCAACATGTGATACCCTCCCGCGTCGATCATGTCCCTCACCCTCCTCTCGCTCATTCTTTCCGCCGCCATTCTCCACGCCACGTGGAACTTCTTCGCCAAGCGATCCGGCGGGGGACTCACCGTGCTCTGGCTCGGCGCCGCTATCTCGACCGTCGCGACCATCCCCGCGGCCGTCGCCGCGCAGTGGGGCAAGCCCATCGCGCGCGACGGGCTCGTCATCGGTTGTGTGAGCGGCCTGGTGCACTGCGCCTACTGGTGGGCCCTGGCACGCATGTACGAGGCCGGCGATATCTCGCTCGCGTATCCGATCGCGCGCGGGAGCGGGGTGGCGGGTACGGCCATCGGATCGATCGTGTGGCTGCGCGAGCCGCTGTCGTTCGCGGGTGCCATGGGTATCGGGTGCGTGTGCGTGGGCGTGGCTGCGCTCGGATACCAGCGGCGCGTCGAAGCGGTCCGCGTGCGGGCGGTGGCACTCGCGCTGATCACGGGGCTGACCATCACCGGTTACACGCTCCTCGACGACCGTGGCGTGGAGACGATGTCGCCGCCGACGTACCTGGCCATCGAGACCGGGGTCGGCGCGGCGGCGCTGGCGCTGCTGATGCGCAGGCGCCTCAAGGCTGGGCTGTTTTCCGCGTACCGCACCCACTGGAAGACGGCGTGGATCATCGGAATCGGTTCGCCGCTCACCTACTTGATCATTCTCGTGGCGTACGCCGCGGGGCCGGTGGGGTACATCACAGCCGTGCGGGAGTTCTCGGTGGTGATCGCCGCCCTCTTGGGGGTGTGGTTCCTGGGTGAGCGCATGTCGATCGCGCGTTGGGTCGGGATCGCGCTCGTCGTGGCCGGGATGGTCCTGATCAAAGGGGCCTGACGGCGCCGGCCCCAAATCGGCGAGATTTAGCCTGGGAACGCCATTTTTGGGCTTCCCCTCGGGTCATCGCCTGCGCTAAACTGTAGTTTGCTCGTTTGAGCAGCCTATCCGCGGGTGCGGGTAAAAGTACCGCCCAGCCCCCCAACATAACAACGCCCCAACATGGGAGTGCAGCCATGCGACGTAGCCCCCGTTTCCTCCTATTGTGTACCATTGCCGCGCTGACGGCGGGATGTAGCGACACCAATCAGCCTACCAGCACGACGCCGAATCCGCAGACGAACTTCGCGCTCTCGCCGATGGGCGAGGGGTGTGCGTCGATCGGCGACCGCGTCTGGCTCGATGAAAACTGCAACGGTATTCAGGACAAGCGCGACGACGACTCGCCGGAAGTCGGCGTAGCCGGCGTGGTGGTAGAACTCTACACCTGCGACGGCAGCCTCGTCGCCTCCACGACGACCGACGCGACCGGCTACTACCTGTTCGAAGGCCTCGACGAGTACGGCCAGTTCAAAGTGTGCTTCGTCCTGCCCGACGGTTATTCCTTCACGAAACCGAATCAGGGAACGAGCGAGGGTCTCGACAGCGATGCGGGCGACGACGGGTGCTCGGACTGCATCGATTTCGTCGATTGCAAGCCGATCCGGTACGTTGACGCCGGTCTGTGCCGCGACGAGTCCACCGGGTGCCGGGTGACCGGCGGTGGCGTCGACGAGTTCGGCAACTGGGATGGTTCCACGACCAACGGTCGCTGCCATAACGACCGCTACACGTTCGGCGGCCAGGCGGGCGCCAACACGGCGCTCCCGCCGCAACCGGCCGGCGAATGGGAGCACAACAACCACAGTGGTCCCAGCGGCAGCTTCGCATTCCACGGCGGGACCCACAGCGCGCCGGACGGCACCGAGATCGACCGCATCGAGTGCAGCGATGCCGGGTTCTGCGATCCCGCGCGTCATGCGCCGGCCAAGCAGATCGATTTCTGGGGCGTTGGCATGTTCCATAACGCGCGGAACCTGTCACCGATTCTGGCGGCGAACGTCGTCGTGAGCGAATCGCTCCACTGGTTCGAAGTGAACATCGACGACGGCGGCGAGCCCGGTCGCGGAAAGGGAGGC
>DASPGK010000103.1:0-3782 GCA_035620655.1 Candidatus Krumholzibacteriia bacterium | reverse complement strand
AGCTCGACGCGCGCCCCGTCCAGCGGGTGCGTGAACGCGAGCGACTCGCAGTGGAGCGCGTGGCGCGGGAGAACGAGCGCCGCGCGCACGCGATCGGTCAGTCCTTCTCGAAGCTGCTCTTCCCGCACGTCTCCGCTCAAGGAGTAGATCTTGTCTCCCACGATCGGGTGGCCGGCGTGCGCGAGGTGGACGCGAATCTGATTGGTTCGTCCCTGCTCCGGGAGTACTCGTAGGATCGTGAAGCGACCCACGTATTGAGATACTTCCCCGCGCGTACGCGCGGGTTTCCCCTCCGGATCGACGCGACGCTTGGGAAGGTACGTTGCTAGATCGTTCTCCTTCCCCCACGCGTACTCGACCGGATACTGGAAGCGCGCGTCGATCTTTCCGATGGGTGCGTCGATGACGAATGCGCGCTCGGCGATGTGCCCATGCACGATCGCGAGATAGCCCTTCTCCACCTCGCCGCGCTCGAACATGCGCGCGAGGAGGCGGTTGGCGTCGCGGTGCTTGGCGAGTACGACGACGCCGCTGGTCTCGCGGTCCAGGCGATGCACCAGGTTGACGCCGGCGCCGAAGTCCGCCCGCAGCCGCGCGATCAGCGTATTGACGATGTAGATCCCGCACGCGTGGACGGGGATGTTGCCCGACTTCGCCACCGCGAGATAATGGTCGTCCTCGAACAGAACCTCGTAGCGGTCATCGACGGGCGGCTCCGCGTGCAGAATGGTGTACGCCACCGCATCGTTCTTTCGTACGACGTGATCGGGCGGAACCACCGCGTCGTTCACGCGCACCCAATGATCGACGACGCGCGTCGTCCAGCCCTCGCGCGTGTGGTACGGGAACCGGTGCGCGAGAAACTCGACGATCGACCAGCCGGAGCGGTACGAGTCGACGTGGCACGTGAGCGTGAGCTGTTGCTTCTCGATGGTATTCACTCGTTCAAACGACGAAGGCCCCTCCGACGCGAAGGAGCCTTCGTGATCGGGATCTCGCGGGCTCGTTCTAGTCGAGCTGAATCTCCCGCGTCCAGCCGTGCGTATCCGGAGCGTCGCCGGTCTGGATCGCCAGGAGTGTGTCGCGGAGTTTCATGCTCACCGGACCCACGTCGTTCGGCCCGCCGTACTGAATGAGCTTCTTGCCGTGCTGGATCGCGTACACCGGCGAGATGATAGTGGCCGTGCCGACCAACCCCGCTTCCGCAAAGTTCGGAAGCTCCGCTACTTCGACCGGCCGTTCGTCGACCGGAATCTTCAGGTCGCGCGCGACGTCCATCAGGCTCTTGTTGGTGATGCTGGGCAGAATCGACGACGACTTCGGCGTCACGTAGCGCCCGTCTTTGGTAATCGCGTAGAAGTTCGAGCTGCCCGACTCGTCGATGTACTTGTGCTGCTTCGAATCGAGGAACAGCACCTCGGCGTAGCCGCGGTCGCGGGCGCCGTAGGTCGCGCGCAGTCCGGCCGTGTAATTGCCGCCGAGCTTCGCATCGCCCACGCCGAGCGGGGCCGCGCGGTCGACTTCTTCCTCGACCCACAGGCGCACCGGCTTCAATCCGGTCTTGAAGTACGGCCCCACCGGTGTCGCCAACACCGCGAGCATGTACTCGCGCGACGGCTTGATACCGATGGTGCCCGTGATGCCGATCAGCAAGGGTCTAATGTAGAGCGACGCACCGCTCCCATAGGGCGGAATGAAACGGCGGTTGAGCTTGGTGACGCGGTCCACCGCGTCGACGAAGAGGTCCACCGGGGGCGCCACCATGAGCGCCTTCTTGGCCGTGTGCGCCATGCGCTTCGCATTCTCATCGGGGCGGAACGCAAGCGCGTGCCCGTTCTTGGTCTCGTAGACCTTGAGACCTTCGAAGCATTCCTGGCCGTAGTGGAGACACGTCGAGGCGACCGAGATCGTGACCTTGTCGTCCTCGCAGACCGTTCCTTCGTCCCACTTGCCATCGCGGTAGACGTACTGCAAATGGCAATCCGTGCGAACGTAGTCGAACGGCAGTTCGCTCCAATTGAGATCCGCTTTGTGCATGGTATCCTTCATCGCGGCACGTCCTAGTGGATGGAGAATTGCGGCGGAACCGTCGGATGGACGCCTCCAAAATACCCGCCGCGCGGGCCGGGTGTCAATCGCTTTCGCCCCCACGGCACGATTTGTCCACAGGACGAATGAGGCGTCCTCATGCGGTTTCCACGGGCGACTCCGTGCTTGCCCTCCGCGCCCGCATGGGGTACGGTCGCGACGTGGCCATGTTCACCATCACGCGCAAGCAATCCTTCAACGAGGACACCTTCCTCCTCGAGTTCCGCCTGCCCACGATCGCCGAGCGCGCGATGCCCGGCCAGTACGTCGACATTCATATGAACGTCGATGGGCCCACCTTCACCCTCCCCATCGCCACCATCGACCGCGAAGCCGGCACCTTCACCGTCGTCGAGCAGGCGCGCGATCTTGCCACCGAGCGACTCATGATGCTCGCCCAGGGCGAAGAGGTGTTTCAGATTCGCGGGCCGTTGGGAGCGCCGTGCCGCATCGATAGCGACGGCAAGGTGGTCTTGATCGCGGAGAACTTGGGCGCGGCGTCCTTGTTGTGGCGCGCGCGCGCGTTCAAGGAGCACGGTGCGCACGTGATCGTCGTGCTCGGCTTCGACTCCAAAGACCGCGTGTTCTGGAAGGACGAATTCGCCGCCGTCGCCGACGAGCTCTACGTCGCCACCGAAGACGGCTCCTTCGGCGTGAGCGGGCGCGTGACCGGCGTCCTCCAGGCCTTGTGCGAGACCCACAAGGACATCGATCGTATTGGTGTGGTTGCCAATCTGAAGCACATGAAGCGCGCCGCCAAGATCGCCAGCGACTTCGGCATCGACTGCACCGTGAGCTTCGACGCCATCCGCTTCCCCGCCGGCGCACCCACCATCTTCGACCACGCCGACGACGCGCAAGAGACCTTCGCATTCGCGCGCGCCCCCGAGCTGGACGCGGAGTCGGTCGACTTCGAGAAGCTGCTATCGCGCGAGCGCGCGTTGAGCAGCAATACCGAGTCCCAGCCTGGCTCTAGCCGAGCTATCGGATGAGCACCATCTTACGCGTGACGGTAGCCGAGGGAGTCGTCAACCGCAGGAAGTAAATCCCCGATGGAAGTTGATTCGACTTGTCCGCGCCGTCCCCACTCCACGGAACCCGGAGAAATCAAGGGACCGTTTCGCGAGCGTCCTTATCGAATCCGGTGCATTCGGACAGTTTGGATACGATTACCGACCTGCAGACGCGCAAAGTAGATCCCGCTAGCTAGGGAAGACGCGCCAGGGGCTGCCGGCCAGCGTAACTCCTGGTCACCCGCGCCCAGCGTGCCATAGTATTGCGCGTCGACTAGACGACCCCGAACGTCGTAGACGCGAAGTGTTACTTCCGAAGGCGTCGCAAGCTGGAACTGAAGAGTTGCTGAATCGCCAAATGGGTTGGGTGCCAGACGCGCTCCCAGTGGCGCGACACTTGTCGGTTGCACTGTAGTAACGGGGGCGGTACCGAAGTAGAAGTAGGCTTCACGAAATCGCCTCTTTGCTGGGAAAGTGTGACCTGATCCCATGGCTCAGCACCGAGAACTGTGATGTCTGCTGCGCGCGGGTCGGAGACGAGCGAGCAGCAGAATAGACCGGCGGTGCTCGCCACGGCGCGGAAACGGTATCGGATATTGACCGGGTTCATGCGTTTCCCGTAGCCTTCTGCAGAACCTTCCAACCCACGTGTATCTTACACTAGAGTGGAGGCGATGTCGA
>DASPGK010000102.1:0-3781 GCA_035620655.1 Candidatus Krumholzibacteriia bacterium | reverse complement strand
AACGTGTAGTCGTGCACGGGCGAGTAGACTTCCGCTCCCGTCTTGTCGGGGTCGACGGATTCGCGCGGTTCGAAACCCTTCACCTCGACCCCGCGCCCGGGCTTCGCCACGGCTTCCTTCACCGCTTCCGCGACTTTGCGGCTCGGCGTTTCCACCTTGAAGCGAAAGTGCGCGCTCGCGATCGCGCGCTCTTCTTTGATCTCGAAGCGATAGCGCGGTGCCGCCTCTTGGAGGGCCTCGCGCACGGCCGCGAGCACCTTCTTGGCACACACGACGTGCACGACTTCGCCGTGGTGGCGGATGCGTTCGCGCATCGCCTGCACGTGCAGGCCGGATTCCCCCGCGAAGTAGACCCCGTCGACGGCCGCGCCCGCCAGGTAGCCGGCGAGATAGGGCACGAGGTCGCGGTCGTCGCCTTTGATCACCAATTCGTAGTATGTCGCCATGACGACCTCCGTCGCGAGCTCATCAGAAGAAGATGAAGGTCGCGATCAAGAACAGCGGAATCAGGAACGGAATCGAGTATTTGAACAAGTAGCCGAAGAAGCTCGGCATCCGCACGCCCGCTTCCTCGGCGATGCTCTTCACCATGAAGTTGGGCGCGTTGCCGATGTAGGTGTTGGCGCCCATGAACACGGCGCCGCACGAGATCGCGTGCAGGTAGTGTCCGTGCATGTGGATCAGCTGTTGCACGGCTTGCGGCTCCGGGAGTCCAGGGGCCAGCGCGCCGAGCGCGGTGTTGAAAAACGTGAGATAGGTCGGCGCGTTGTCCAGGAAGCTCGACAACACCCCCGTGAGCCAAAAGTAGCTCTCGGGCTGGTCGGCCAGCTCGACCAGGGGTTTCAGCGCCCCGTGTGTACCCGCTTTCAAAATCGCGAGCGCGGGGATGATGGTCATGAAGATACCCGCGAAGAGGATCGCGACTTCCTTGATGGGGAACCACGAGAACTGGTTGTCCTTATGGATCGCGGGCGACGTCGTCTTGAGCGACGTGACGCCGAGGACGATCAGGAGGACATCGCGCAATATGCCTTCGATTTTCATCTCGACGCCCAGCACATGGACGCTCCCCAGCTTCCACACGCCGCTCATCAGGACCGCCGCCACGATCCCGCCCAAGCACAGGAAATTCTGCCACCCTCGGATGCCCATGACCGCCGACGCGCGCTCCGGCGCCTTCTCTTCGCGAGCATGGTAGCGCCGGTCGATTAGATAGAAGACCGCGAGCAGCGGGACCGCCATGAAGAGCATCGCGGGCGCCAGGTTGAAGGTCCAAAAGAACGGCACGTGGTGCAGGAAGCCCAGGAACAACGGCGGATCGCCCAGCGGTGTGAGCGAACCGCCGATGTTACTCACCAGGAAGATGAAAAAGACGACGATGTGCGCCTTGTGCCGTCGCCATGAGATCGCGCGCAGGAGCGGGCGGATCAGGACCATCGACGCGCCCGTGGTCCCGATGAACGACGCGATCAGCGTTCCGGACGCGATGATGAGCGTATTCTGCCTGGGAGACCCGTCGAGCGTTCCCGTCAGCAGGATGCCCGACGAGACCGTGTAGAGCGCCCACAACAGAATGATGAACGGAATGTAATCGACCAGAAAGATGTGCGCGATCTCGTGCAAGGCCGCGTTTTGGAAGAACCAGACGAACGGGACCGCGAGCGCGAGGGCCCAGAACGCCGACACCTTGGGGAAGTGGTGGTGCCAGAAGCGCGGCGCGAACAGCGGGAACAGCGCGATCGAGAGCAAGATGCCCACGAACGGGATGACCCACCAGACCGAGAGAACTTCGCCGAGGTTTGCGTGCACAATGCCGCCTAGAGTGCGGCATGGTCGCCCCCCAGCGCAAGCGAAAATGGCCGCGCGGCGGCGTCAGCGCCGAACGGCGTCGTACTTCGCGCGCAGTTGGTTGCGCAGTTCCGGATGGACGGTCGAGCGGCGCAAGAGCGCCTCGACGTCCTGGAGCGTCAAGTCGGAGACGTAGTTCATCGAAACCGCGATCGGGGTCTGCGGATTCGAAAGCAGCGCCATCTTGGCCGGCAGCGACGAGAACAGCTCGCGCTTGCGGCCCAACCCGCGCAGCACCTCCGAGTTCACGCGGTGGTTGTTGGCGATCTGCAGCGCGCGGTCTTTGGTCGAGACGTGCACCACCGTCTCGCGCGCGATCTTGGCGATCGGGTGGGTGATCAGCACGTGCCAGAAATGCCCGTCGCGCGCGAGCTTGCGCAGCACCACCAGCGGGATGCCGTCGAAGGACGGGTCCTCTCCGGGCACCGAGCCCACCCGGGTCTTCTCCGCGCGCATGCGCGCGATGTATTCGGCGAGGAGCCCGTCGTTGATGCCGTGCAGCTTCTCCTTGCTGGCGAGGTAGTCCATTAGCGTGGAGAGCTTGTAGAAGTACGAGTCTTCCAGGAAGAAATTGAGCTTCACGAAGATGCGCACGATACCGCGCGCGTACAACACGTCGGAGCGCGTCGTGAGCGACAAGAGCCGGCGATAGACCGCGTCGAAGAAGATCTTGCGCTGGGCGGTAGTGTAGCGGCTCGATCCCACCAGGCGCTCGAGCAGCGACAGGATGGTCGCGCACGGGACCGCGTCGGGTGTCACGACCTTCCAGATCGAGTTGATGTCGGTGTTGTTGGCCGCGTAGCGGCGCACCTCGTAGTCCGGGTGCAGCATCAGGCAGCGCGTGAAGCGCTCGCGCTGCGATTCGTGGACGTCGTCGAGCGCGCGCACCACCGCCGCCGCGCCCTTCGGATTGGGAGCGAAGAGACCGGCCAGCGTGACCGCGGTCTTGCGCGAGCGGTCCGAGCCGCTGTGCGCGAGTACGTCGATCAACCGCGTACGCTTGGGGTGTCCCCAGAAGTCGGAGGCGACCAATACTTCGGGGCGCTTCCAGATTCCCACTTCGATGTCGTCGAGGTCCTCCGGGTGCGTGTGCAAATGTTCCGCGAAGGCGTAGCGGAGCCCGTTCGCGAGGGAACCGATCGCGTCTTCCACGTCGAGGTCGTCGCCGCGCGCGAGCGCGTTCAAGGCGCCCTCCAACGGGCCCCGATCCACGTGCTGCGGCGCGCGGTTCAGGAACGAGTCCCACGGGCGCGAGTCGACGTGCGCGGCCCAGCGCGTACGCAATTCGGTGTACGCCTCGGCGATCGGCTCGCCCACCCGGCGCTCGAGCGAGGCGCGAATGTCGTCGATCAAGAGATTGGTGCGCGGCACCTGGTGCTCGTAGGCGAGACGAAGGGTTTGCGCGAAGGCGGCGTCGACGCCCTTCCACTGGCGGTACGCCGACTCGACCAACTTGTACACGTCGTCGAGCGACGCGTTGGTCGGGTCGCGCTCGGCTTCCTCGGCGGCCACGATGGCCGCGTGGAACGCGTCCGCCAGCCGGTCGGCGGCGCGCTGTGTCGCGGCGAGGTCGCACCCTTCGCCCCGCGAAAGCTCGAGCGAGAGCGTGAGCTCGGCTGCAAGATCGTCGATTCGATCGGATGTCGCCGTGCCGCCCGGCAAGAAACTGGCCATGCGCGATTCCCCTCCCGAAGCAGGAACCCGTTGGCGATTCGCAACTTGAGCGAATCGCTACGGTGCTTCGAGGTGGGATATCGCAAGCGACGTGCCTTGGAGAGGCGTTTGGCCGGCGCGATCGTTCCTCTCCGCTCAAACTGACGCGCGAACGGCACAATACGGTGTCGTATTCGCGCGTCAGAAATCGCGTCGAGGAATCGATCGCGCCGACCGGTTGCGAGCGCAGTGGGCTGTTGGCGGACAGGACCCGCGCGCG
>DASPGK010000101.1:0-2610 GCA_035620655.1 Candidatus Krumholzibacteriia bacterium | reverse complement strand
ATGCGATTGGGCTCGAAGTAGTAGCTGTGCATGTCAACCGTGACGCGCTGCACACCGTCGGAATCGATCGTGGCATCGACGCTGGTTACGGGGCGGTCGAGCCCGGACGTGCACCCGAAGAGCAGCGCGGGGAGGAAGAGGACGCGGAGCAAGTGGCAACGCATGATTCGATCTCCTTTGGCGAGTCGCGGGGCTCTGGAAGTCTAACACCGGTCCGCGCGCATCGGCAACGGACCGCGACGCGGCGAGACATCCCTCACCATCGACACCTTGAAACTCATCCTGACGGGGCGTACAATTTCTTGTCCCGCAGCCAAGCGCCGCACCTGCCACACGCGGCAGAAGGAGGCCCCATGCTCACCCGCCTCACGCTCTTGCTTTCCTTCGTCATCGCAAGCACCGCCCCGCCGGGATTCGCGGCCGACATCGTCATCACCGCCGGCGTCGATGACAACTTCGCGTTGCCCGCGGACCCCGCGTCCCCCAGTGCCGCGCTCCTCGCACTGCCGATGACCTTTCAGAATTTCGACCTAATCGCCGGTGTCAACGGGCTCGCGGATCGCAACGTCGCGCACACGTTCACGGGTCTGCCCGCCAACATTCAGGGCGCCTCGCTGGAGCTGCGCGTGCGCGCGGGCAACGACGCCGGCGTCAACACCGACGGCCTCTTGATCAGCTTCGTGGACGAGCTGACCACCGTCTACTGCGGGGGTGCCGTCGTTTATGCGCGCACGTTCGGACCGTTCGCGGGAGGCGGCTGTTTTCCAACGGCCGACGCGACCGGGCTGGTCGGGTCGTGGGCGGTCGGACAGACGGCGACGATCCTGCTCGACCTCTCCGACCTGCCGCTTGCCGGCGGGGGCGGAGTGAGCGTGATTCCGGAGATGAACAGCCGCGGATTCATCGACGTGAACGTTTCGGACGAGACCGGGTGCGACTTCATGCGCCTAAGCATCGATACGACACAGGCCACGTCGGTTCCGCCGCGCGCGGCGAGTGTTGCGGTACTCCATCGACCGGTCCCCAATCCGTTCAACCCGACGACGACGTTCCGCTTCGAGCTGGTGGAGTCGGCACAGGTCGAGTTCGCGATCTACGACACGGCGGGCCGGCGCGTGCGCACGCTCGTCGCGGGCGAACGCCCGCGGGGGACGAGCGAGGTCCAATGGGACGGGCGCGACGACCGGGGCGTTCCCGCCGCGTCGGGCGTGTACTTGGGCTCGCTGCGCGTCGGCCCGCACCGACTGACGACGAAGGCCGTGCTACTGAAGTAAGGGCGCACCTTAGTCGCCGTGCGTCGAGAGCGCCCGCGGCACGACGCCGCCCCCTCGCACCGCCGCGGCTACCGCCGCTGCGATCGCCACCGCACCCGGTGTATCGCCGTGGATGCAGATCGTCTGCGCGTCCACGGGAACCTCGGTGCCGTCGTGTGCGATCACGGATCGGTGCGCGGCGATCCGCAGCGCTTGACGGCCCGCTTCCTCGGGTTCAGCGATGAGCGCTTCGTCGAAGGTGCGCGGGCGCAGCGTCCCATCCGGCTGGTAGCGCCGGTCCGCGAACGCCTCCGCCGCAACCATGAAACCTCTCTCGCGAAACGCGTCCAGCATGGGAGACCCCGCCAACCCGACCAGCACGACGTCGCGGGTGCATTGCGCGACACCGTCGGCGATCGCCTGCGCGAGCGCGCGGTCGCGTACCGCCTGGTTGTAGAGCGCGCCGTGGGGCTTGACGTGCGACAACGTCGCCCCGCAGCGCTCGGCGACGTCGGCGAGCGCGCGCACCTGCTCGAACACGAAGTCGCGCACCGCCTCCGGCGGGAGTTTCATCTCCTTGCGCCCGAAGTGCGCGCGATCGGGATAACCCGGGTGCGCGCCGATCGCGAGTCTGCGGCGCAGCGCCTGCTCGATCGTCGTCTGCATGGTGCGTGTGTCACCGGCGTGTCCGCCGCACGCCACGTTGACCGAGGTCAGGGATTGCATCAGCGACTCTTGCGTGCCATCGGCCACCGCCTCCGGCAACTCGCCCATATCGCAGTTGAGGTCGATGGTCTTCATTCGACGATGGTCTTGCGCGAGCGCAGGAGTTGCTCCTGACGGAAAAGGGCGATGCGCGCCGCGGCTATTTGCACGCGTTCGAATCGCACCGCGTCGCGCGGTCGTAGCTGCCCGAGCGAGGCCAGGTCGGCGGCGATGACGTTCGCGATCTTGGGGTAACCGCCCGTGGTCTGCTGCTCGACGAACAGAATGATGGGCAGCCCCCCCGGCGGCACTTGCACCGCTCCGAGCGAAACGCCCTCGGTCACCATGCCCCCGCCCGACGGTACCGCGATCGGCGCTCCTTCCAGTCGAATCCCCATCCGGTTGGCCTGTTCGCTCACGCGGAAGACGCTCGCGGCGAAGGCACGGCGCGCGGGCTCCGAAAACGACGCGCTTTGCTCCCCATCCGTAACGCGCAGGCGCACCGGTTCGCCGGCTGCGCGGTCCGCGATCGTGTGCGGCCACACCTCCCCCAAGGCGCGCGAGTCGACGGTCCGCTTGCGAAACGACCCGCTCGCCGCGCCGATCTGGAGCACGTCGCCGGCGCGCAGCGTCCGCCCCTCGAGACCGCCGA
>DASPGK010000100.1:0-3584 GCA_035620655.1 Candidatus Krumholzibacteriia bacterium | reverse complement strand
TGGGCCCCAAGAACAAGTTCACCGCAAACGAGTCGCCGGTGGGAAACCCGACCATGCACAGGACAGGCAGCTCCAGGTAGTCGAGGCGGACGACGGTCTCGTGCGCGTGGTCGTCGCCGGGGGCGACGAACGGGCCCTCGGCCCCCTTCTGGACGTAGAGCCCGTCGAGGCGCACGCCGAAGTCGTCGGTGAAGTCGATGCCGTAGAACGCGCCGCCGATGAACCCGTTGCGCTTGTCGAGTCCCTCGGCGTCGTCACCGGTGACATCGCCGATGTTGACGCCACCCTTGACGCCCGCGTAACTCTTGCGAGCCTCCGCGTCCGAATACGAACCCGCCAGCAGCGCCGCGCACACCACCATGCTTGCCAGTTTCGTCATTGCTCGGCTTTCCTCACGCTGATCAGTCTTCCAACGTGTACTCGACGGTCGTGACGACGCGAACGGTCTTGTCGACCTGCGACTCTTCCATGACACCCGGCGCGCGATCGCGCGGGAGAATCTGGAACACGCCCTGGCTCGCGGTACGGATGGGCCCCAGTCGGCTGCCCGAGTCTTTTGCGAACTGCTCGGCCGCCTCGCGCGCGCTCGCGGTCGCTTCCGCGATCATTTGCGGCTTGAAGTCGTTGAGTTTGGTGAACAGGTAGGTCGGTCCGCTGTTGTAGCCGCCCTGCGACGAGAACACGACCCCCGACTGCACGAGCGAGCCCAGATCCTGACTCGCCTTCTGCACGAGGGCGGGATCTTCGACCCGCACCATCAGCGTGCCGCTGATGATATAGCGGCTCGTCACCTCGCCCTGTCCCCGGTAAGGGTTGGCGAGCACGTCGGTCACTTCGAAGCCCTGCAGCTCGACGGTGGAGGCGTCGATCGCGTGCTTGCCGAGGAACGCGACCACGACCTGCTTGCTCTCGTCGAACTTCTGCTGGGCGCGCGCCAGGTTGTCGTCGGTGGACACGAAGCGCAGCGGCCACAGGGCCATGTTGGCGGTGACGTCGCGCTCCGAGACGCCCTTCACCGACACGAAGCGGTCGGCGGTGCGTCCCCGCACGAATCCGTTGCCGACGAACCAGCCGGCCAGGACGATGCCGACGGCGAGCACGGGTGCGGCGATGCGGGAACCCACGGGACCTCCTCGTTCACACGTATTTGGACGGTTGATTGGAAACGAGAAAGGAATACTACCAGCGGAATCCGCGCGCGGTCAACCGCGCGACCGGTGTCGCGCGTGCTACTCGGCCGGCAGGCGCTTACGCGCGTCGGCCGCGTCGTCCCAGCGGCCCACCGCTTCGAGACACCGAATGTAGCCCCTCAGCGCGCGCTCGTTGGCGGGGTCGGTTTTGAGCACGATCTCGTAGGCCTTGCCCGCTTCCGGGAAGCGCCCGGTCTTTTCGCAGCACTCGGCGAACATGAAGCGCGCCTCGTGGGCACGCGGGTTGTGGGGCTGGATCTCGCCCAGCGCCTTGATCGCTTCCGCGCACTTGCCGCGCTGGTAGAGGAGCGTGCCGAGCTTGAAGTAGATATCCTGCCCGATCTCGCCGTAGTAGCGCGACGGCGCGCGCTCATAGGCCGCGCGCGCGTGCCACAACTCGACGAGGGCGCCCTCTTCGTCGCCGCGGTCACTATACGCCCCGGCCAGCGTGTAGTGCGAAATCGCGATGTGGGACGGCCGTCGCTCGATGAATTCCGGGTAGCTCGCGTTGACGGCCACGAAGAGAGCGGCGACGAGCGCCAGCGGGGACATCGCGGCGCGCCAGCGCCGGGCGCGCACCATGCTCGTCAGCTCGACGGCGGTCCAGGCCGCGAACACGATCAGCACCGGTGCGACCGGGAGGCGGTAGCGCGCCACCACGAAGAACGCCACCACGCCGATCGTGTACGCGACGACGAACAGATACAGCAGCGCCAACTCGCGGCGGCGCGGCCACAATCGAATCATGCCCGCGAGCGCCAGCGGCGACACCAACCAGAATCCGGGCATGGGCACGCGACCCAGTCCGAATCGGTCCCAGAAGAAATAGATATACTTTTCGTTGGACCGCTCGGGGCCCTCCCAGAACATGTAGAACTTCTTCGCAACCAGCGATGCCGCGTCGCGGGGCTGGGTGGCCAAGTA
Organism: Candidatus Krumholzibacteriia bacterium; assembly: GCA_035620655.1. Classification (GTDB taxonomy): domain Bacteria; phylum Krumholzibacteriota; class Krumholzibacteriia; order WVZY01; family JAKEHA01; genus JAKEHA01. Next base: position 1,470 of record DASPGK010000100.1, on the reverse strand, counting down.
ACCCACGCCGCGGCGTGCGTAGAACCGCGACGCGGCGGCCGCAGTGAGTGTGGAATCGCCGGCCTGCGCGCGCGCGATGGCGAGCGCTTCGTCGTCTCCGCCCATCCAAGGCGTGGCCGCGCCGGGAATCATGGCGCTGCGCCCGTCGGAGTCGGGATTGTTGCCGATGTAGAAGTTGAGGCCGCCGGACCACGTCACCGGAACCAGCGCCTTTCCGACCGTATAGTTGCGAATCGCCGTGGGCAAGAGGACGAGCGCGCAGGCCGCCGCGACCAGCAGCGACGGCCGCAGCCACGCGCGCTTGGGCGGCGTCGAGGGCGCGGCGGTGCGCGCCGAAAAGGCGAACGGAATCGCGGGCAGGAGCGCGAGAATGGTGGGACGGGCGAGCGCGGCCAAGCCGACGCACACGCCCGCCACGAGCAATCGCGCCGTCGTCGGCCGGGCGATCGCGCGCGCGAGGCGCCACAGCGACAACACCACCAGCGCGACGTAAACGGGCTCGATCAGCACTTCGCCCTCGAAGTAGATCGCGGGCCAGTACAGCGCCGCGCCGAGCCCGGCCGTGAGCGCGACGGCGCGCGCGAAATACTCGCGCGCCAGGAGCCAGACCAGAGCGCACGTGAACGCGCCCGCCAGGTGGTTCACGAACACCGCGCCGGCCACACCGCCCCCCGCCTTGTACACCAGAGCAAGAAGGTACGGAACCAGGGGCCCGCGGAAATAGACGGCGTCGCCGGCATGGCCGGCCGCAATCGCCTTGGCCCATGCGTCGATGTGCATGGAGTCCATGATGAGGAAGTCGAAGGCGGGATTCGTGCGCGAGTTGAGGAAGAAATACGCGAGGCGCACCAGCAGCGCGACGCCGAGCACGATCCAGAAGTCGAGCGACCGAAGAGCGCGCGCTTGCGTCATGGCTTCGCGTAATTGCCGTCGCGCGGGAAGATACCTGCGATGCCCTCGCACATCCACTCGTGGAGCAGCCCGTTGGTCGCGATCACGTGCCCCGAATCGAGGTACGTGTCGCCGCCGAAGAAATCGGTGACGCGACCGCCTGCCTCTTCGATCAACAGCACGCCGGCCGCGATATCCCAGGGGGAGAGCGTCAGCTCCCAGAATCCGTCCAGGCGCCCCGCCGCTACGTAGGCGAGATCGAGTGCGGCCGCACCACCGCGCCGGATGCCGCGCGCCTGGTTGAAGAAGTGCGCGAACGATTTCAAGTAGAGGTCGAGCAGGTGGCGCGCGCGAAACGGGAACCCCGTGCCGAGCAGGATCCGATTGTGGTCGGTCAAGCGGCTGGCGTGCATGGGCACGTCGTTCAGGAACGCACCATGGCCGCGCACGGCGTGGAACAACTCGCGGTCGCGCGGCCCGTAGGTCACCGCGACCATCAAGCGGCCCTCGACTTCGAGGGCCAGGGTGACCGCGAACACCGGGTAGGCGTGGATGTAGTTGGTGGTGCCGTCCAGGGGG
>DASPGK010000099.1:0-11614 GCA_035620655.1 Candidatus Krumholzibacteriia bacterium | reverse complement strand
GTAACCTGCGTACCCGGAGAACCTTGCCTACTCGTCGCGCGATCCCTCAGGGCCCGCGCGCTCCATTGTACGTCCCAGTCGGGGCGCGGGTTCCTTCGCGCAAGCCGCCTCGCCCAAACAGGTTGCATGCATCCTGCCAATCGGGCATGATTCGCCGCTGATGCTCCCCCTTTCGGTCGAAAGAGCTTAACGTGACCCCAGCCAACCTGTTCGAGCCCATCGCCGCCGCCGACGTCCGCATCGTCGCCGACACTCACTTCCGCGACCGGACGCTTCCCGGCGAATCGGAGCGCCGCGACCGCTTCATCCGGTTCCTCGACGGGACGCCCAAGGGCACCTTCCTCGTCCTCCTCGGCGACATCTTCGACTTCTACTTCGAGTACCGGTCGGTCGTGCCGCGGCGCTTCCTCGACGTGTTCGCCGCTATCTCACGCGCCACCGCGCGCGGCGTCGAGACCCGCTTCCTGGGGGGCAACCATGATTACTGGGTGGGCGATTTTTTCACCCGCGAGCTGGGCGTGCGCGTGCACCGAAAGGAGCTTTGCGTCGAGGCGCAGGGCCGTAAGCTCGTGCTGGCGCACGGCGATCTCGTCATGCCGAGGGACTACGGGTACAAGGTCTTGAAGAACGTCATTCGAAACCCCGTCGTCATCGAGGTGTCGCGCTGGATCCACCCCGACATTTTGGATGCGATCGCGGGCGGGGTGGCTCACGGAAGCCGGGTGCTGTTTCACATCGCCCAGGAGAAGCGAGCGCGGGCGGTCGCAGCACGCGCGTGGGATCATTTCTTTTCCCGGGGCAACGACGGGTTCGTGATGGGTCACGTGCACTTTCCCATGCACGAGACGCGGGAGGGCAAGGAGTTCCTGATCGTCGGGGACTGGATCGAGCACTACACCTTCGTCCGCATGACCGACGCACACCTGCGCATCGAGACGTTCAAAAGCTGAAGCCGAGCCCGACGCGGTGGTTGTCGCCGAGCTTCTCCGAGGGCAGGAACGCGTAGTCGACGGTGATCTCATGCCAGGTGAAACCGGCGCCGAAGGTCGCGTCCTGCGCGTCGTAGTTCACCTTGTAGCCTGCACGCAACGCGAGCATTCCGCGGTACGAGTACTCCGCCCCGACGTGCTCGCGCACCTCGCCGTCGTTGGGAAACACGCCGTCGAGGGTCACGAGAATGCGCCCGTCGAGCGCGGCGATCTCGCGCTCGTAGCTCCCGCCCACCTTGATCGAGCGCGGCAACGCGAACTCCTCTTGGTCGAATTTCATGGGCGGACCGACGTTGGTCGCCACCGCGGCCAGCTTCACCCCTTGGATCCTCGCGACGTGGTAGAGCCCGATGTCGAACGCGATCCCCGAGGCCGATAGCTCGTCGATGCGCTCGTAAACCGGCTTGATGGAAATGCCGGCCGCGAGATTGGGGACGAGGTAGCGTGCGTAGGCGGCCGAGACCGCCACGTCGTAGGCGCCGAAGGTGCCGAGCGGGTTGGCCGAGGGGGTGTCCTCGTAGCGATCCATCTCGTCCATATAGAGCCCCGTGAACATGAATCCGATCGTGCCCCAGTCGGTCTCGTGCGTCACCGATGCCTGCTCGAGGCGCATGGTGGCGAAGTACTCGGTGTGCGCCAGCGTCACCTTGGTGCCCAGCACCGCCGCCATCGCACCTGGATTCCAGTAGATCGAGGTCGCGTCTTCGGCCACGGCGGTGAACGCCTCGCCCATGGCCGACGCGCGCGCTCCGAAGCCGACGCGCAGGAAGAGCGCCCCGGCGTCGCCGGGGTCGCCCGCGTGGGCCGTTTCCACGAAAGCGGCGACGAGCAGGGTTGCCAGAACGAGTTGCCTACGCATGGTGTCGACTCCTTTTCCTCGTGACGCCCTAGCGCCGAATCGCGAACGTCTTATAGACCGCACCGCTGCCGCCGGGGCCGTCGATCTCGAGCCGCATGAAGTAGATGCCGCTCTTCAGTCCCGATACATCGATGGCCTCGTCGAACGGCGTGTCGACGAGCCCGTTGGGATTGACGTCGAACTCGCGCACGGTCGCCTCCTGCCCCTCCAGAGTGTGTATCGAGAGGCGGACGCGCGCGCGGGCGTTGGTCGTGATGCGCGCGTGCACGGTGCTCTCCATCACCGGGTTGGGATAAATGATAAACGATCCCTCGTCGAATGTGCTCGTCGAGGTTGCGAGCGGCACCGACTCGACGACGCGCCCGGTACGGGCGAGGTCGGCACGCGCCATGATCCAATACGGGGATGTGACGCTCGCCGAGAGCGACTGAATCGACAACGACGACGACGGGTCATGCGCGAGCGTGTCGACCACCGTGTCAACGCCGTCCAGCGTGCCGTATGCGCCCAGCACGACCAGGCTGCCCGAGCCCGGGGCGAGATCCGTCAGCGTGGGAGTTGCCCCGGCCTCCGCCGGGCCGGGGCGCGGGAACGACGCGACCGGCCTGCCGTCGGCGCGAAACGCAGCCAGCGTCCCGTCGTCCAGCGGGAACACCACGTCGACGGTGCCGCCGTCGATGTCCGCCAACAACGGACTCTCCAGCTCTCGATGCGGTCTGATGGTGGGAGCGGCACCCGCCGATTCGTCGCGGATCGCGCGCGGCCACTCCAGCATGGGCCGCGCGTTCGACTTCAAGAGGTACATGTACTCGGCGTCCCAGATCGCGATCTCGAGCGTGCCGTCGTCGTCTACGTCGCCGAGCGCGGGCGCGGACGGATAACGGGCGCGCAGCACACCGCTTTCGCGCGTGACGGTAGTCGACGACATGTCGAACACAACGACGCTGCCGTCCGGCGTGGCGATCACGATCTCGTCGTCGCCGTCGTGGTCGACGTCGCCGACCGCGGGGGCCGTGGGCACGAACGACGCCGCGTCCCACCCGGATGGAATCGCGATAGCCTGCTCCCATGGCGCGCGCGCGGCATCGAGCGGCGTCCACTGCACCACCACCCGCGAGGTCGTGGTGTCGACGCCGCACGCCACCACCCCCATCACCGACGGCCCCGAAACGCCGGCGATCGCGAGCGGCGCCAGTATCTGCGCGTCGAACGGGGCCGGCCATAACGCCGCGGCGGCGGGTGGATCGACCGGTGCCCCGGTCGCGTCGATAAAACGGAGCTGCGTGCCGGTACCGCCCGACGCGACCAGGATTTCCGGCAACCCGGCGTCACCCACGTCGACGATCACGGGGGCGGCCGCGCCGGAAAGGCCCGCGAACGGCGCTCCCGCCAACGGCGTCCCGTCCGCCTTCCACACGTACACGTCGCCGTTGCGCGCACCTGCGACGATTTCGATGTCGGGCGCGCCGTCGAGGTTCGCGAACGCGGGCGGCCCGATCCACGTCACGTTGGGAACCGCGATGAAGGGCGCGATGGTGCTCGGGTTGGCGTCGGGATCCACGACCTCGCGGCCGGATTCGTCCAGGACGAACACACCTGCGTTGTCGCCCAGGGTCACGATCTCGGGGTCGCCGGCGCCGTCGAGATTCACCACGGTCGCGGGCTGATTGCGTGCCGACGCCGACCAGCGCGCGCGCGTATCGTTGTAAGCAACAAGGCGTCCGATCGAGACGCGCATGCGGAACGCCGGCCCGGTGAGGGTTTCGATCGTGATGCCGGTCTCGGCGCCCGCGTTGGTGCCCGATGCCGGATCCGTGTCGGGACCGAAAACGGGGTTGTTGCCGTCGCCGGTTCGGTATGAATCGAAGTGACTCCCGAGCGCGAACGCCGCACTCCCCGGTCGATCCATGTCCTGCACGCCGTCGGCCTCCTCGAGGTCGACTCCCTTGCGCGCCGCGTAGTCGTCGGGGAGGTACCCGCGCCGGGCCGCGTCGATGACCACGCGCTCGTCGACGTGCCACACGTACACGCCGCTGCCGGTGTAACGGAACAACACGTTGAATCCGTAACGCGGATCGAAACGGCGCTCGAAGGGGTTGGTGAGGTCGGTCAGGAAGAAATCGAACTCGGCGCCGTCGAGCGACTCGGTGTTGTCCGGCACCAGGTCGCTGTCCGCATCCGCAAAGGTGAACAGGCTGTCGAAATTCTCGTCATGGACACGATTCACCACGAGGTAGTACTCGCTGTCGGTGATCGGCACCTTGACGCACAGCGTGTCCGCGTCGGCGCCGGTGTTGACGTCGGCCAGCCGGATCGCGGCCGGCGTGTCGTCCGGGTCCACGACCACAGGGTCGAGCCAGCCCGCCAAGATGCGATTGAACGCGCACGGGAACGCGGGCACGAAGCCGTTGACATTGAAAATGCCGTACGCCATCAGGCAGAAGTTCCCCACCCCCTGCGAATCGGGCGCGCCGTTGGGGGTCGAGTCGAACAACGGCAGGAGCCCAATACGGCTCCCGATCTCAAAGGTCCAGATGCCGAGCGTCCCCACGGTAGCGAAGTCCTGGGATGCATGCGAAGGGACGATCGAGAAGTTGTCGACGAAGAAGGGATCCCCGCCCAGGAGATCGTCGGTCGGAAGTCCCAGCGAAGCGTCGTCGTCCTGGATCTCGCGAATATCGCCGCGATCGTAGAAGCTCGACCAGATCTGGTTGGGTGAGTCCGCGTTGATGTCGGTCTCTTGCCCCGCGCCGGCGTGGATGATGAACACGTGGTCGTACAGCGAGAAGTCGACGTTCGCGTCGGCCAAATCGATCAGAGTCTGCGCGAGCTCGACCACGCGCTCTTCTTCGCGCGAGTCGGCGCCGTAGTACCCCATCCCGCGCGGCAGCGAGTAGAGCGAGTCCTCGAGCGTCCATTCGAATGTGAAGCGATTGCGAGACGCGCCGCGGAAGTATTGCTCGGTGTGAATGAGCTCGTTAGCGAACCAGGTCGAGTCGCGCACCGCGCTGCGGTTGCTGCCGGGTTGCCCGCCCATCAGGCTGTCGGCGAACTGGACCTGGAGGGCGAGCACGCGCAAGGTGTCGTCGGTGACGGCGGCGGTGGCGCGCGACATGGCTTCGATGCGCGCACGCTGGTACCGGTTGGGAGACGCGGGCGCGGAGACGTGGGCCGGCGTCGCATGGGTCGTGAGCCGCGCGTCGGCCCCGCGATACGGCGGCGCGAACTGGGCCGCTCGTGCGCCCATGGCCCCGACCAGGGTCGCCAACGCGACCATGCGGATCACGGCGCAGGGGTGAGAACAACCGATGCGAAGGGTCAATGCGATGATCTTTCTACGGAATGCGAACGGTGGAACAACTCTCGGGAACGGAACCGCCCGACGACTCGGGCCTCGGTCACGGGGCAAGGAACGCGTATTACTCTAGCCAAGGTCACTCGCGACGGTCAACAGTAAAGGGGAGTTGACGCCCGTAATTCGCCGCCCCTGATCGACGCTTACTCCGGCGCAACTCCCCCCTACTTGGTCGGCTTGCCTAACCAGCCTACTCGACGCTACCAGCCAACCAAACCGCGAGGCTTCTATTTAACGAGCCTGTTTCTTCTTCGTTCCCTTCTCGCGCGTGGACTCCGTCCGCACGCTCTTCCCTGTCACCGCACGCTTGCCGGTATCGCTCGAGCGAGACGGGCGCACCGCCCGGCTCGACTGCTTGGTCATCGCGGCGACGTCGGCCTTGTCGACCGACGCGCGCTCGCGCGCACTCGAGGTCGAGACGACACGGGCTCGGTCGTGCGACTTCACCGGTGACTTCGCGCGCGTGACCGTGGTCGAGCGAGTCTCGACGCGCGCCGGTGACGGCTTCGAAACCGCCTTGTACTCGTGCGAGCGGACCGCCGGCTTGGTGAACTGCTTGGCCGTGTACTCGCGCTGCGAGGAACGAACCGTGACCTTGCTCTTGAAACTCTCGTGCTGCACACGCTCGACGCGGCTGGTGCGCGCATGGTTGCGGCCGTCGTTCCAGTCGTCGTCGCGCTCGATGCGCCCGCCCGAATGGACTTGTTTGAACCTCGGCACCGGCTGGAACGCGTCCCACGGGCGCGAGCAGCTGTTGCGATACGAGACGTACACGTCGCCGCACGCGCGGCATCCGTCGCCCACGTAGACGTGGACGCCCGGCCCGCCGTAGCAAAGGTACGACGGATAGCGCGCCCAGTGGCGCACGTAGAAGCGCGCGTAGGACACGCCGACGTAGTCCCAGCGGCACGAGCCGGGGAGCAGCGTCATGTAGAAGTCGCGGCACGCGACGAAGGGATCGCCGTAGACGCGGAATCCGAAGCCTCCGACGAACACGCCGGCGCCGTAGGCCGAATAATCGAAGGGCACCGGGCTGCCAACCGCGTACACGTAGGCGATACCGGCGCCGTCGAGCCGGTCAAGACCGAGATCGCTCGCCCGATAGCAGTACGAGCGCCCGCCGTAGAGCCAGGTGTCGTGATACGGCGCGCTCGGGTAGAGCACGTGCACGTAACCGTCGGTATCGACCATGAAGAGCGTGGTGTAGCAGTCGCGCTCCGGCCGCAGCCAGATGGCGACGTTCGCGTAATTGTCGAAAACGTCCCCGCCTTCGATCCACACCCGCACATTCGCCTGCGCGGAGACCGCGTAGCGCCCGTGACCGGCCTCGGCCGCAGCGGCCAGCGCGGCCACTGCCGCGCACGCGAGGCCAAGAGCTATGCTATGCCGAATTGATGAGTTCATTTCATGGCACCTCCTACACCAGGGGCGATCGAAAGCTCAGGGTTGTTGTCTACCCCTTGGTACGCCCAGTCAACCGTGAGATTCGTCGCCGTGACGGCCCGAACCTCGAATTTCGCCATGTTGAAGTCACCTTGGCCGTCGACGATACGAACGATATAGCTATGGCCTGCGATCGCCTCCGCGCGCTTCGACGGAGCCCACCCCACGAGGGGTGCCCAATCCACCGCCACCAACTCGATCAGGCCGTAATCCTGGATATCTACTAACGGGTCCGCGGCGACGACGTACTCCACGCCGCCGGCAGACTCGAAGTAGATATCCGTGGTGCCCAAAGACGCCGATTGCGAGCTATTGGATAGACTCGAAAAGTCGTAGCCCGCACGCGACGGGTCTTGCCCCAGTTCGACCAGCACCAAACCGAATCCCTCCGGGCGCGGAGTGTCGAACACCAACTCCGCGCTCAATTCGCTCTCATTGCCGGCCGCGTCGAATGCGGTCACGGCGTAGTACCAGAACTCTTCATTGACGACGTCGAAGTCGTCGTAATTCGTGGTGCTCGCGTTGACGTCCGCGAGAAAGAAGTACGGTCCCTCCGGCGCTTGATTGCCGCGATAGATCGCGTAGCCGGCCAAATCGCTCTCCTGATTCGGATTCCAAAAAAGGCTGACGACGCCGTCTCCCGTAACTGAGAAGACCCCGTCGGGCGGAAACGGTGGAGCATCCACCACGACGGGGTCTTCATCATCGCAACCAGCAACGAAAGGGAGCATGAGCATTACTGCGGCGACCGACGAGACGGCACCCGACAGCCGAGTCGCGCGGTCGATTGGGTTTCGCGTACGCAGTTGGTGCGTCATCATGCCGATCCCCTAGCGCAAGCCACGTGCCACGCCCTGGCAGATATTGCCGAGGGCGGTCAACCGCCTGCCATGAAATCGGTTAGGAGACAGCCCGGCGCTCGGAATGCGACGCCGGGCGTCGCGGCGGGAGATAGAATCGTGGTGTTGGAGTTACAGCGCTGACCTAAAACGAGGACGCTTTCGAGATTGGGCGCCCGGGGTTTAGTTGGCTGGGAAATGACGCGAAGACGGGAGGAAACACTGACGCCCCGATCCGTCCCTTGTTGTCAATTTTCGAGACCCCACCTCTCGAAATTAACTTACACCGCAAAGCCAGCAGCTTGCTTAGGAACGAATCTAGGGCGTCAGCTTAATCCGGTTCGCCTTTCGGCTCCCGACTCTTTGGGTCGAGAGTGTTTCTCCTCTGTCTCCAGTCCTGAATCTTTAGTTCAGGGCTCTGGGGGAACTTGCGATCCCCCAGAACCCTTCCCCCACCAGATGGAAGTTCATTTACGCACGGGATGACTTCCGATAGGGGCGTACCGCAACCCGTATGCCAACGGAATGGCGGGCCGGCGCGACGCCCGGCCGAAGCGCTATCCCTTTGTTTGCTATTCCGTTACGGACGCGAATCCACAGTCGAGCGCGATCGGCGTGTGGAAAGCAAACGGAAGGCTATTAAGAACGGTTGTATGCCCGAGCCTGGGATACTCTGCTAACGGACTGACAGGGAACAAGTTGAAGCAATATGAAGTCGTTATTAAAAGTTTTTACAAGGCGTGGGTAGCCGGCAAGACAGCCAGCGATTGGGCCGAAAATCGTCGGGTCTACTGGATATTGTAGCGCTTGATCTTCGAGAGGAGGTTGGGATAGCTGATGCCCAGGTGGACAGCGACCTGGGACTTGTTACCGGCGTGCCGGCGCATGGCCTCGAGGATCATGGCCTGTTCGATCTGCTCGATCCGCTCGCGAAGCGTCTCTTCGTTCTTGCTCGCGGCATCGGGCTCGGGCATCCCCCGCAGCACCTCGGGGGCCAGATGCGCCACCGCGAGCGCGTCACCATCGTCGGCCAGGATGATAGCGCGCTTGATGACTTTCTCGAGCTCGCGAACGTTCCCGGGCCAGTGATACTCCACCAGCTTGCCCATGAACTCGGGCGTCGTCCCATCGATGGCCTTGCCGAACTCGAGCGAAATCTTGCCGACGTAGTGATGGATGAGTAGCGGAATGTCCTCGGGGCGCTCGCGCAGCGGCGGCACCGTCAGCGGGAAATCGTTGATGCGGTAGAAGAAGTCCTCCAGGAAGCGACCCTCTTCGACCGACTTCAATAGGTTCGACTTCGACGCACAGATCACGCGCACGTTTACGTTCGTGAACTCGTTGGCGCCGACTCTGCGCACCTTGCCGGAATCGAGGAACTGCAGGAGCTTGCCCTGCATCGCCATCGAGGTCTTCCCGATCTCGTCGAGGAAGATGGTCCCCCCGTTGGCCTCCATCAGCAAGCCGTCCTTATCGAAGTACGCGTTGGTGAAGGCACCGCGCACGTGGCCGAACAGCTCGGACTCGAGCAACTGCTCGGGGAGGGCGGCGCAGTTGACGTGGACGAAGGCACGATCGCGGCGCTCGCTCAGTAGGTGCACCGCGTAGGCGATCAGCCCCTTGCCGGTGCCGGTCTCGCCTTGCAGGAGTACGGTCGCGTCCGAATGCGCGACGCGCTCGGCCAAGTTCAGCAGATGGATCATCTGCTTGTTGTCGGTGACGATGCTCTCGAAGCCCTTGCTCGCACCCGGGCGCGGACGCGCGGCGCGACCCTTGCGCTCGGAACGAGCGAGCTCGTAGACCGACAGGGATATCAAATTGGAATACGCCGCGACGAAGTGGAGGTCGTCCTGGCCGATGGGTGCGCGCGCCGAGTCGGCGGACTTGACGATGCACATGATGCCCAGGCCTTCGCGGTCGAAGCCGAGGTCCTGGATCAGCAGCGGCCCCGCATTGGCCAATCGGCCGCGCAGATCCGCCAGCGACGGATCCTTGTCGAAGTCGGTGACCACGACCGGCCCGCGCGCCGACGCGCCCCGCTTCGAATACCACGACTCGATCGCCTGTGCTTCCTTGGGGGCAAGCCCTTCGCGCGCGATCACCTGCAGCCCGCGCCCATTGGGCGCCGGAATCGCGATGAACCCCGAGGCCGCGTCAAGCTTCTCGATGATCAAGCGCAATGTCGATTCGAGGCCCTTCGAGAGGCGCTCGCGCGAGCGCGCGCCGCTCTGGATCTCGCCCAGAACCGAGAATTGATCCAGAACGCGCCGCGTCGCGTTCGACATCTGGTCCTCGATACGGCGCCGCAGCGCCGCCAGCGCCTTGCGGAACTTGGCGCACTCTTCGTCGGCCGCGATGCGGTCCGCCTCGTAGACGGCCAACAATGCGTCGTCGACGTTACCCAGTCGCCGCTCGACGTTGGACAACAGCACGTGCGACACGATGAGCGCGCGTGGTTCGTCGATTTTGCCCAGCGCCATGACACTGTCGGCCAGCGCGGATTTGGCCCTCAACAGCGGGGCTTCCGAACGGGCGCGCACGCACAGACGAGCGAGCAACTGCTCGGAGAGCGCTTTCTCGTACGAATTGCCGTATTCCTCGAAGGACGCGACGCTGGTGGTCATCGATTCCAGCGCGCCCGGAAGGTTCCCGGTGCGGGCCAGGGCCAGCGCGCGGGTGCGATGGAAGTAACCCACTTCGTAGAGCTCGCCGCACGTGGTCGCGATGCGAAGTCCCTCGTCGATCGAAGCGAGCGCGCCTTCGACCTCACCCAGCCGGTACTGCACGTCGGCGAAGCGGCGCAGGCTCTCGGCCACGATGTCGCCCTGCGGCGCCAGGCGACGGCCCTTCTCGAGGGCCGCGGATAGGTTGGCGTGCGCGCAGCGCAGATCGTTGCGGGCCATCATCAACTCGCCGAGGTACTCGTCGGCGAGGGCGGATTCGCGCTCGTATCCGAGCTCGTCGGCCATGGCCTGCGCGCGCAGGAGCGCCTTCTCGCCGCGACCCAGCGAACCGCGCGCGACGTGGGTGCGACCCAGCATCAACAACGCGCGGGTCAGGCTGGCCTGGTCGCCGAAGCGCTCGGCACCCGACGCCGCCGCGTCGAAGGAGCTGATCGCATCTTCAAAGCGACGAAGCTTCGAGTACACGACGCCCAAGTTGAGCTGGACGACGATCAGGTGCTGCGAAAGCCCGAGCGTCTTGGCGAGGTCGAACGACTTCGACAGCGACGCGAGCGAGCGCGACCAGCGGCAGGCATTCTTGTGCAGGAGACCGAGGCTGTTGTAGACGTACGCGATGCCGACGCGGTCTTCGGCCCGGCGGTACGACGACAGCGCGTCCATGAAGAACTCCTCCGCTTCGGCGGCGAGGCCGAGACGCTGGTAGGAGTTCGCGATCAGGAGCTGGATGTAGGCGACCTCGCCGTGCGACTGCGATCGCTTCAGCCGACGGTAGGCGCCGAACCCAGTCTTCAGGGCGGCGTCATACGCGCCCTGCCACAGGAGCAGATAACCCTCTCGGTACTCGATGCGACCGAGATCCTCGCCCGAAAGGGTCGAAAGCGCTCGCGCGCGATCGAGATTCTCTTTCGCCGCCGCGTAGTCCCCACGCTTGCGGTGGCAATCGCTGACCCGCAGCAGCAACCGGAACTGGTCCGCTTCGACCAGTCCGGGTTGCTCAAGCGCTGCGCAGAAGTATTCCAGTGCCGTGGAGAAGTTCTCCGTAGCAAAGTGCATCTCGCCGATTTCTTCACCCGGCGAAACCACCGATCCGCGCGATTGCTCGCGCTGACCCTTCTCCAGCCACTCTCTCTCGTCCCGTGCGTCGGACATAGATTCCTCGAGCTAAGTGGTCTTTATGAAACGAACGCGCGCCCCCGCTTCGGGGCGCACACCGTTATCTCGCCCACAGAATCATGAACTTCCACCACAACTCCAAGAAGAACGAATTCGGAACGTCGCGATTCGCCGAGCCGTTGAGCGGAGGACGTCCCTTCAGTCCGGAAAGCCCGTCCGCGTCGCCCTCGTCGGTACCACCGCCGCCGCCACCGCCGCCACCGCCCGAAACCCCAGGTCCAGGACCGCCCAAAGCCGCACTTGCCCCCGGAGCGACGAAGCTCGGGGAGGTC
>DASPGK010000098.1:0-10882 GCA_035620655.1 Candidatus Krumholzibacteriia bacterium | reverse complement strand
CTCATCTCGCTAGAGACGGACTCGTAGCCTTTTTTCCCGAAGGTCAAGTTGGCCACCATGGCCGTGAGCGACGCCGCCAGCGACCCGCACAGGGCCGCCACCGAGCCGCCCCCCGGGACCGGGGCGTCCGTGGAGGTCAGGTCGACGAACTGCTTGAGCGACGACGACGCCAGCGGCGCATCGTTCGCCACGCGATACTCGATGATCTTCTGCATGGGATCGAATCCTCCCAGCTCGCGCAGCCCCAGCGACTGGATCGCGGTCTCCACGAGCACCGGTTCGGGCACGCCCACCGACGCGCCCTGCTTCTCCAAGTAGAACTCCCCCGCGCGGCGCATGGCCGCGAGCGGCACCAATCCCACCAGCTCGCTCCCGGTCGCGCGCAACCCGCGCTCGGCGGCCTGGCGTGCCACTTCCTCGAAGGCGACGTGCGGCGGGGTCACGTCGAAGTCGGTCAGATTGATGGAGACCTGCGCGCGCTGGTACTCGTCGATATACCACCCGACCGCCTTGCACGCTTTCAACGTTCCCGCGTCGAACACGAAATCGCCGTTCATGTCGCGAATGAAGCGCCCGTGCTCGTCGCGGCGCTTGCGCCCCTGTTCGCGGATCGCGAACGCGATGTCGCTCGCCTTCTTCTTGTCGCGCGTGTTGAGATTGACGTTGTAGGCGATCAGGAACTTACGCGCGCCGATCACGGTAGCGCCGGAGCGCGCGTTGAACTTGGCGGGGCCGAAGTCGGGCTTCCAGTGCGCGTGCGTGAGTTTCTCCGGCAGACCCTCGTACTCGCCCTCGCGGATGCTGGCGAGGTTGCGCCGGTCGTCGTGGGTCGCGGCGAACTCGTACAAGTAAACCGGAATGCCGAGCTCCTTGCCCACCCGCTCGCCGAGCGCGCGCGCGAGGGCGACGCACTCCTCCATGGTCGTCGTACCGAGGGGCACGAACGGGCACACGTCGGTCGCCCCCATGCGCGGGTGCTCGCCGTGGTGCTTGGACATGTCGATGAGCTCGGCGGCCTTGGCGACGCCGCGATACGCGGCTTCCATCGCGCGCTCGAGCGGGGCGACGAAGGTGACGACGGTGCGGTTGGTGTCGCGGCCGGGGTCGACGTCGAGGACGTGGGCGCCTTCGACGCCCGCGATGGCGGCCACGATCGCGTCGATAACGCCGCGGTCGCGGCCCTCGCTAAAATTGGGGACGCATTCGACGATCTTCATGGGCCGCGATCATACACGATCGCGGCCCGCGGGCGAAGGGCCGGCGGAGCGCGGGCGCGTAATAGGAGGTTGCAGGCGGGGCGCCAATTCACCCCGCGACAAGCTGAACGCGCTCGGCGCTTCCGCCGGCTGGTTATATACCGCGCGGCCCGCAGGGCCGAGGGAGGGTGCTGCTATCGATCGCTGACTACGACCCTAGCGAACCACGCGGATATCGGGACTTCGTGCACGCGCGCTCCGATACATCGAAGCCGCGCAGCAGTCGCGCTCGTCGGCTGCGCCCGAAACGAGAGCTATCATTGGCTCCGGCGCGTGCAACTCCACCAGCGCGGTGTAGTCGTCGAACCAGGTGGCATCCGGGTTGCGCCCGTACACCATCACGCGACCCGAATCCGCGTCGTCGGCCGCGCGGTGGTACTTGAACACCACTAGCTCCGAGGTGAGCGCGATCACTTCGATCTTACCGGTCTCGTGCGACATGACGAAGCGCGCGCGCTTGGCCAGCCCCGACACACGCGCCTTGGCCGCCTCGACGATTTGATAGCCGCGCTCCACCGGAACCGTGTAGCCGCGGTTGCCCAGCGTGGGGCGGCACTGGAACACGTAGTACGGCGGCATGCCCACGAACGAGCACTTGCGGAACAGCTCCGCCAGCACCATGGGGTCGTCGTTGACGCCCGCGATGAGCGGGGTTTGGTTGACCGTAATGACCCCCGCCTCCTGCAGCCGCGCGAGGCCTTCGATCGCCTCGTCGGTCAGCTCACGCGGGTGGTTGAAGTGGCACATCACGTAGATGCGCTTCGCGGGCGTGCTGAACTCGCGCAGCATCTCGCACAACGAGGGGTCGTCGAGGATGCGAAACGGGTTGAACGCGGGCATCTTCGACCCGATGCGAATGATTTGCACGTGCTCGACGGCGCGCAGGGGCTCGATCACGGAACGGAGAAGCCGCGTGGACATCAGCAGCGGGTCGCCGCCCGTGAGCAACACGTTGGTGATCTCGCGGTGCTCTCGGATGTACGCGATACCCTGCGAGACGTCGCGCACGACCTCGTCATTGTCGTCCATGAACAAGCGCTTGCGGAAACAGAAGCGGCAGTACGCGCCGCACACGTCGTTGACCAGGAGCAAGGCCGTGGAGCGGTACTTGTGCTCGAGACCGGGCACGCGCGTGTAATCGGCCTCGTTGGACGCGTCGAGGCGCCCCCAGGGCTCGAGCTCGGTGGTATCCGGCATGACGATGCGCCGGATGGGATCGTCGGGGTCGTTCCAGTCGATCAACGACTGGTAGTAGTCGTTGGTTCGAAACACGAAGGCGTCGTGCACGGGCTGCAAGCGCTCGCGCTCGGCGTCGTTCAACTGGGGCACCTGTTCCAGGCGCGTGATGTACTTGGGAGTGATACGTTCCCGCATACCTCACCTCCGTGGACTGGGGTGATCGATTATGTACGCGGCAAACGGGCCGGTAGCACCGTGTGAGAGCCGCGCTCGGATTATTTTGCCCCGGTCGCCGGCGCGTGCCGGTTCACAGGGCGGATCGGACGCCGACGATGCGTCGTCATCCGTAAGGTTATGAAGCGTCTCGACTGATTGACTATGTGCGCGCCATTGATGGGCACGCGATCCCGGCCGCATGGGCCACCGCCGCAAGGGCCATGACAAAATTAGCCCAGATCGGCGAGGCGTGCAACCCTTTTCTCACCATAGCCACCAGCGCCGCATCATGCGGGGCTCGAATGTGAATTCTCCCGAGACCGTATCGACCACCACGCGGACCCATCCGATATCGGGGGATCCGTACGTCTCGAGACGCGTGAAGTTTTTCAGGGGCTCGTAGGTCGCGCGATCGCGCAGCGAATGATCGGCCTGATACTGGTGCCCGTCGCCGTGGATCAACAACACGGGGCCGCCGAACGCCTTGGTCAGCGCCTCGAGCCGCTCCAGGAACTCGACGTATCCCGGGCGCGGCCTCGGGTGGTAATGCAGTCCGGGGCTTCCGTGCATCGCGATCACGACGCCCTTCAAGCCCATGGAGTCCGCGAGCGCGAACGCCGACTCCATCCATGCGATGCCCGCGCGGATACGACGCGCCGCCTCTTCGTCATTCGCGGCCCCGCGCCCCTCGAACGGCATGGTGGCGTTCTCCGCGCCCACCATGTGGACGGTCGCGAATACGAAACCCCCGTGCATCCAGCGCGCGTTCTCCACGAACTCGGCGTAGGCGGGGTCTTCGCTCTGCGGTTCGAGCGGCATGGGGTGCTGGCCAACGCTTCGTCCCGGATTCGCGAAGAACGTCTTGCGCAAGTGCGCGAGCCGTTCGAGCGGGTCGTGACTGCCGGCGAGGCGGTCGTGACAGTCGGCCCACTCGTTGTCGCCGGGCGTGTAGACGACGGGGTGCTGGATCGCGTTCATCGCCTCGAGCGCCCGCTCATAGTTGAGGTTCGAGCACGGGTACCAAAAGATGTCGCCGACGTGGAGGAACCACGCGAGGTCGGTGCGATTGACGTCCTTGATCATATGGCGAAAACGCCCGACCTCCCACGCGCGGTACGGTCCGTCGCCGAAGACGGCGAAGGCGAAGGTGTGGGGCGGGAGCGGCGGCGACGGCTCGATCGCACACGACGTGAGAACGAGTGCGAGTGCCGCCACGAAGCGCGATATACGGCGGTGCATCGGTACACCATACCACGAGCGCCGCCGTTCGGGCCTACGACAAGTCGGCGGTCGTGAACACCTTCTGCCGGGGTTCGTCCGAAGCAAGCGCACTCTTGATGCACCGCTCGAATAGGGCCGCCGCGCGGCGGTACCCCTTCGACGTCAGATGGATCTCGTCGTACCAGTCCTTCTCCGAGCGCGCGATGCCGCGGCAGTCGACGTGGTGGAGGCGCGGAAACCGCGGCGACTCCGCCAGCGAAACCAAGAGCTCGTTGAACTCGGTGATCATCGCGTACAGGACGGCCCGCTTATCGTCGTCGGAGAGGCGCTTCTGCTCGAGCGGGACCCACAGCCACTTGCCTGATCCCATCACCTTGTTCACGAGCCGGCGAATGGAGATCAGACGCGCGGTAGACTTCGGGGTCGGAATCGCGAAGTCGTAGCCGTGCGTCACCACTCTCATGTCGGACAGTTTCGATCGCCGCAGGTCGGAGAGGAAGACGACGTACTGCACCAGCACCAGGTTCAGGAAGCTCACGAACTCTTTCGCCAAGAAGAAGACGCCGTGCGCGTACTTCTCGCGGTCGAAGACGACGTCGCGCCGGCGCGCGACCGCCGCGAGACGCGCATCGAGGATCTCCTTGTGCCGTGCCGACTCCGGGTCGAAGCGCCGCTGGTGCAGCGTCATGTTGGCCACGCGCCCGTCGCCCAAGAGATCGTTGCCGCCGCCGCTCAACAGGAAGGCGTCGGGCTCGATCTGCGAGAGCGGTTCGACGTAGTCCTTCACGCGCAGCATTTCGAAGAGCCAGTCGCCGCCGGCCGCGAGGCTGTGGACGCAGTACTTCTTGCGCGCCATCAATTGGTCGAGCACGTCCTTGACGGCGTCGAAATGGACCCAGCGCAGGCCGAAGAGCCGAACCCACTTGCCGGGGAATTGAAACCACGAGTCGCCTTCCGCCACCAGGATGGTACGGTCGCGGCACTTCCCCTCGCGCACCGCGGCGAGGTACTGGTCCAGGCGCGCGCGCCGCTCGCCCCGGTTCAGCTCGCCGATCAGGCCGCGCTCGGCGCCGGACTCCGTGGGGATCTCGTTCATGTCGAAGATGCGACGAAACGCCTCCGCCGCGATCTCGGGGTGGTCGCGAAAGACGTGGGTCAAGGTCGGCAGGAGCGCGGTGCGCTGGGCGTCGTCACCGTTCCAGAGGTAGCGGCCGTCGCGGAGAACAATCGCATCGAGGACGGCGCGCGCGTCGGATTCAGGGATGGGCGGGTCGTCGCGCGAGAGATCGACGTCGTAGTAGGCGAACCAAACGCCGCCGACCTTATTGAGGATCACCTCGACCGCTTTGGCTTGGTCCTCCCTCGTCCAGGCCATGGTGTCAACCTACTCCGGCGGACGCCGCCCGAACATCAGGCGCCGGAGCTTGCCTTCCCCCATCGCGTCGTCGAGCTCCATGAACGCGACGTATGGAATCAAGATCAAGAGCATGACGACGCTGGATGCGACCAGCTCGCGCACGCTGCCCCGCTCCGCGAGCGACGCCGCGAAGGGGCGATGGTGGATCATCGACGTGACCAGCTCTTCGAGCAGCGAGAGAGCGACGAGTAGGAGGAGGAACAAGAACGACTTCACCAGGATGCCGCGTGCCAGCGTCGCACTCTCGCGCCGCTCGCCGATGCGCATCGCCTGCCCGATGAGGACGAACTTCCCCAAGATGAGCGACTTGCCCACCGCGGCCCCGAAGCGCCACGCGTCGACGCCGTGCTCGTGGAGAATCGCGGCCTTGTAGAAGAGAATCGCGCTGAAGCAGATCAGCAGGTAGATCGACACCTGCGCGTATTCGCGCAGCTCGTGACGCACCCTCTCGCGTATCGTCGGTTTCGCACTCGGTTCGGGACTCATGGACGCCTCCTGTGCGAGCAGGCTACACGATCCGCGTGATCCTCGTACAGTTCGGACACTTCATCTGGCTGGCCGAAAACACCGGCGACAGCTGCAGGAGATGCCCGCACGCGCACGAGAACGACTCCCACTCCTTGTGCGCGCGGCGGCGGTACTCGAGCGGCGCGTCGGGACCGGACGATCCGCCCGGCGCCGGCTGCGCGAAGGGAGGCCCGCCCGCGTCCGCCTTGGCCTGCGACCCCACGATCGCACCCACGGCGGCGGCCACTTCGGCGAATTCGGTCACCTGCGCGCGCGGGACCTCGTTTTCGCGACCGCAGCGCGGGCACGCGATACTCGCGTCCTCGATCTCCGGCGGCAACTTGATCTTCAGGCCGCACGCGCACAGGAGAAACGCGAAGCCGTTGACCGCGCGCATGAGGTCCATCACGTCGCGCGCCTTATCCTTCTCGGACTGTTCGCGCGCCACGTCGGGGTGCGCCTCGCGCACCGCGACGCGCTCGTCCTTCTTGAGCGCCGAGGCCGGCATGATCATGGACGGCTTGCCGCGCACCTTCGCGAGCGCGTGCTGGTAGCTCAAGAACCCCGCGCCCTCGCTCATACCGCGCAAAATCGCGATGCGTTCCTGGATGGGCGGGTGCGTCGAGCCCCAGCTCGCCGCCTTGGCACCCTGCAACGGGGCGACGGTGTACATGGGTGCCGTCACCTGGTTGGCCGCTTCGAGATGGAGAGGCGACTGCGAGATCTTCTCGAGCGCGCCCGCGAGTCCGGCCGGATAACGCGTCAGGCGCACGGCGCACGCGTCGGCCAGGTACTCGCGCTGGCGCGAGATCGAAAAATAGAGAATGCGGGCGAAGATCGGCCCCAGAATGGCGAGCACGATGGCGACCACGATCAGCGCGCCACCCCCGCCACCGCCTTCGCTCTTCTTCGACGAACGCCAGCGCTTGGACGAGCCGCCGCTGTACCACATGCCGCGCAGGAACACTTGCGAGATCAGCGCGATGCTCCCGAGCATGATCGACGCGAGGGTCAAGAACTGCACGTCGCGGTTCATGATGTGCGACGTCTCGTGCGCGATGACCCCTTGCAGCTCGTCCCGGTTGAGCTTGGTGAGCAGACCCGCGGTGACCGCGATCGAGCTGTCCTCGGGGCGAAGCCCGGTGGCGAACGCGTTGGGCGCCTTCTCGTCGATGATGTAGACCTTGGGCATGGCAGGCAGCCCGGCCGCGATCTTCATCTCCTCGACGATGTTGAACAACTGGGGATGGACGTCGGCCGTGACGGGCTTGGCGCGACTCATGCGCAGCACCAGGTCGGGGCCGCCGAACACGCTCGCGGCCGACATGATCACCCACACCGCGGTCGCCACGACGATGCCGATCGTCCCGCCGCCCTCGCCCATGGTCGCTTCGCCGATGAAGTAGCCGAGCGTGACCAGGAGCGCGGCCATGCCGACGAACAGCATGAACGACTTTCGACGATTGGCGGCGATCAGTTCCCAGAACATGTCTAGCGCGTGAACGACACCTTGGGCGCCTCGCGCTGCGCGGCGTCTTCGATCTCGAAGAACGTCTCCGGGCGGAAGTTGAACATGCCCGCGACCACGTTCGACGGGAACATCTCGATCTTGTTGTTATAGAAGTTGACCGCGTCGGTGTAGCTCTGGCGCGCGAACGCGATCTTGTTCTCGGTCGAGGTCAGCTCTTCCTGGAGCGAGAGGAAGTTCTGGTTCGCCTTCAAGTCGGGGTAGTTCTCGACCACGACCATGAACTTCGACAAAGCCTGCGTGAGCTGCGTCTCCGCCACACCCTTCTCGGCCACCGAGCCCGCGCCCATGGCGCGGCTGCGCGCCTCCGTGATTGCGGAGAGCGTCTCGCGCTCGTGCGTCATGTAGCCCTTCGCGGTCTCGACCAGGTTGGGAATGAGGTCGTGGCGGCGCTTCAACTGCACGTCGATCTGCGACCACGCGTTCTTGACGCGGTTGCGCAACCCGACCAGCGAGTTGTAGATCCCGACGAAGAACATGACCGCCAAGACGACGACCCCTAAGAAAATCAATGCAGCCATTGCTGACTCCTTCCTTCGCTAACTCGAGCTATGCGCGCGTCTCGCGGTTGCTATCGCGAAAGACCGCCTGCAGAAACTCGTGAATCCGATGCGCTTCCGGGAAATCCGACAGCGCGATGATCGCGTGCAATTCCCCGCCGTCGAGCCACGTCCCGTGGCCGCGCTCGCAACGGTCGATCTGGATGCCCTCGCCTCCGGCGTTCCGGCGCACACGGGCCTTCTCCATCTTGTGCCGGCAGATGGGGCAACGATGCGTTTTCTCCGCGCCCGGCTCCCCGAATTTCAGGCTGGCGCGAACCTCCTCGCGCCCCGCGGAACCCTCCAACAGAAGATCCATCTCGTCCGGGTCGAGCCAGACGCCGCCGCATTTCCGGCAGTGGTCCACCTCGACCTGGTCGAGCTCGAGGACGATCATGGGGACTTCGCAGATGGGACAGTTCATTGCGGTTGCCGTGTCCACGGCACCTGTTACCCGGGCCGCTTCGCGCTATTCGACCGACTACGGGCGAAGCCTACCACGGGACGCCAAGAAAGGACGAGAACGCACTTCACCCCCCCTTGCCGTGCTATGCTCCAGGGTCTGTGGAGGTGCGTATGAACCGCCTAGTCTTCCTCGCCGTCGCGCTCTTGGTCGCGGTCCCCTCCCGTGCCGAAGTACTCCACGGAACAGCGACTCTTGAGTTCTGGTCTAGTTGCGGCTTGTACTGGGGTGGAAATGCGATCGACTTCGAGTCGCAATCCACGGTGGGTTACTACGTACTCGAGGCCGACCTGTCGCTGTCTGAACCGGTGAATTATTGCGGTCGGCTGAATCTATGGTTCTCGAACGGCGGGCACGGCGCACAGGTGGGAGGATCGCTCGAGGAGTTGACCACCGCGCCGGAGCCCCTCGGACAATGGGTCATGATCATGCCGCCCGTTGACGAAGCATGCGTGCTGAAGACAGTCGGCGGGCTCTACGTCAAGTTCGCGGTGCGCGCGCTTCGAATGGGCGCACGCGAAGTCGACATCGAATACTACGTCCAAACCGACGGCACGCCAGAATTCGGGCCCGTTTTGCCGGTTACGGCAACGACCTGGGGCCAGATCAAAGCGCTCTACCGCTAGCCGTTCTTCGAAGAGACCCTCGACCCGCCGCGCTTGGTTACCGAGAGCGCGGTGTTCACCACGTTGTCCACGCTGAATCCGAGCTTCTCCATCGCGACCGGGCCCGGCGCCGAGGCGC
The DNA here is from genome assembly GCA_035620655.1 of Candidatus Krumholzibacteriia bacterium. Taxonomy (GTDB): domain Bacteria; phylum Krumholzibacteriota; class Krumholzibacteriia; order WVZY01; family JAKEHA01; genus JAKEHA01. The sequence goes on along the minus strand of DASPGK010000098.1, from coordinate 1,812 downwards.
CGAAGCGGTCGAGGCCGACGATGGCACCCTTGTCGCCGACGAACTCGCGCCAGCCCAGGGTGGCACCGGCTTCGATCGCGACCTTGCGCGCCGAGCGCGTCAGCACCGAATTGCGGTAGCGCGGCGCCTGGGCGAGGAACAGCTCCCAGGACGGCATCGACACCACGCGCGTGGCCACACCGCGCGCTTCCAGGACGGTGCGCGACTCGAGCGCGAGGTGGACCTCGGAGCCGGTCGCGATCAGCACGACGTCGGGCTTGCGCTTGGACGCCTCGGCCACGACGTACGCCCCGCGCGAGACACCCTTGCGCACGTCCTCGGGGTCGACGTCGAGGATCGGGAGCGCCTGGCGCGTCAAGACCAGCGCGCGCGGGCCTCTCAGCGAAAGCGCGCACGCCCACGCGGCCGCGGTCTCGTTGGCGTCCGCGGGGCGAAACACCGTCAGCCCCGGAATCGCGCGCAGGCTCATCAGGTGTTCGACGGGCTGGTGGGTGGGGCCGTCTTCGCCCAGGCCGATGGAGTCGTGCGTGAAGATGAAGGTCGACGGCACCCGCATCAGCGCGGAGAGACGAATCGACGGGCGCATGTAGTCCGAAAAGATCAAGAACGTCCCGGCGAACGGGATCAGTCCGCCGTGGAGCGCCATGCCGTTGACGGCCGCCCCCATCGCGTGCTCGCGTACGCCGAAATAGACGTTGCGTTGATCATAGCCGTCCAGCGCGAACGTCTTCGACGACTCGATACGCGTGTTGTTGGAACCGGTGAGGTCCGCCGAGCCGCCGAACAGCGCGGGGATCTTCGACGCGATCGCGTTGATGGCCTTGCCCGAGGCGGCGCGCGTCGCGACCGGTTTCTCCTTCGGAAATACGGGCAGCTCGCGATCCCAGCCCTTCGGGAATTTCTCGAAGCGTGCGGCTTCGAATAACGCACCGCTTTCGCGGTGCTTCTTCCCATAAGCGCGCACGCGCTCGCTCCATTCCGATTCGAGCTTGGAACCGCGCTCCGAGGCTTCGCGGCAGTGCGCCGCGACTTCCTTCGGAACATGGAACAACGGAGTTTGCGGCCAACCGAGCTTCTCTTTGGAGGCGCGGACTGCGTCCGCGCCCAGCGGCTCGCCGTGCGCCTTCTCCGAGTCCTGCTTGGGACTCCCGAAGCCGATGTGCGTGCGCACGCGAATGAGCGACGGGCGATCCTTCTCCTCGCGCGCGGCGCGGATGGCGCGCTCGATCGCATCCACGTCGTTGCCATCCTCTACCGCTTGCACGTGCCAGCGCAGCGCCTCGAAGCGCGCGCCGACGTCTTCGGTGAAGGCGAGCGCGGTCGAGCCGTCGATGGTGATGCGATTGTCGTCGTAGAGATACACGAGTTTCCCGAGCTTCAACGTCCCCGCGAGTGAGGCGGCTTCGTTCGAGACGCCTTCCATGAGATCTCCGTCGGAGACGATCGCGTACGTGTAATGGTCGACGACGGGCGGCTCGCCGGGAATATTGAAGCGCGCGGCCAGATGCGCTTCGGCCATCGCCATCCCGACCCCAATCGCGAAGCCCTGGCCAAGCGGGCCGGTGGTCGCCTCGACGCCGGGCGTGTGGCCGTACTCGGGGTGGCCGGGCGTGCGGCTGTCGAACTGGCGGAATTGCACCAACTGATCGAGCGGGAGGTCGTAGCCGTAGAGGTGCAACAACGCGTAGAGCAGCATCGACCCGTGACCGGCTGAGAGAATGAAGCGGTCGCGGTCGAACCACGCGGGATCACCCGGATTGTGCTTGAGCACGCGGTCCCAGAGCGCGAAGGCCATGGGTGCGGCACCCATCG